>JBGUVV010000403.1:0-2340 GCA_045220525.1 Kiritimatiellia bacterium | reverse complement strand
TGTCTTTCATCCGCTTAGCGTGAAGGACCCGCTGCCGTTCCGTCAGGAGGGCTGGCACTACGAGATAAGAGGGGAACTGGGAACGGGGAACGGGGAACTTGTTCGCAACGGCATCGTGCTGAGCGAGATGAAGGGTGTGTTTGGAAGCCCGCAGCGGCAGGCGCGCCACGAGCTTGGCAAGATGCTTTTCCCCGGCAACTGCTACGGACGCTGCTCTGGCGGCTATCCGGCAAGCATACACAACCTGACGTTCGAGAAGTACAAGGAGTTCTACTTCCGCCACTACCATCCGTCGAACGCGCGTATCTTCCTCGACGGACGCGTGGATATCTTCGCGATGCTGGCGAAGCTTGATTCGTTTCTTTTCGCCTACGAGCGAAGGGAGATTGACGCGCCTATCCCTCTCCAGGGACCAGTCGCGGCGGAGAAGACGATGCCATACGAGATTGGCGAGGAAGATTCCGCCGCGGACAAGACGATCCTGATGGATGGCTGGGTTTACGGCACGTGGCGAGACAGGGAAGAGGAGCTTGCGATGAAGGTCCTCGCCGATGCGCTCGCCGACTCCAACGAGGCGCCGCTCAAGAAGGCTCTTCTGGGCAAGGGCCTTTGCGAGGACATGGATTTCTCGTTCGGCGGGGTCGGGGCGCAGATGTGCGCGTTCCTGTTTGTGAAAAACGCCAAGGACGGCAAGGCGGACGAGGTGCGGCGGACCGTCCGCGAGACGCTGGAGAGAATTGTCTCGGAAGGGCTCGACCGCCGTCGCATCGCCGCTCTCGTGGACAGGCGCGAATTCCTCGACCGTGAGCAGGATACGGGCGGAACCCCGCGCGGACTCGTCAATGTCTTCAACGCCTGCGACCAGTGGCTCTATGGCGGCGATCCCGCAGATGCGTTCAAGACTGAACATCTCTACAAATCACTTCGCGAAAGAATCTCGCAGGGCTGGTTCGAAAACCTTCTCAAGCGGGCGATACTTGAAAATCCTCACCATGCGAAGGTTACGATGACGCCGTCCAAGACGCTTGGCGAGGAGCGGCGCAGGGCGGAGAAGGCGGAGCTTGCGGCGATCCTTGCGAATTGGAGCAAGGAGGAGCTTTCTCGCGTAAACGACGAGGCCAAGGCGCTTGAAGAGTTCCAGACGAAGGTCGATTCGCCGGAAGACCTCGCCAAGCTGCCAATGCTCTCCCTATCTGACATACCGGAGAAGGGGCCTGTTCCGGAGTGGGCTGAGACCGACGTCGGAGGCACGCAAGTCTTCCGCGTCAAGACATCCGCCAACGGGATTGCATACCTCGACCTCTATTTCGATCTGCGTGGCTGTTCGCGCGAGGAACTTTCGGATGCCGCGATTCTGGCGGAGACGCTCGGCGAGCTGCCGACTGCGAAGCGAGGGCTTCAGGAGCTGAAGAACGAGCTGGACGCGAACCTCGGGCGGTTTGGCGCAGACGTCAAGGCGTTCGCGCGCCCGGGCGACGCGAAGGGCGCAAAGGCGTATCTCGTCGTGCACGTCTCGGCGCTCGAGTCCAGACTCGGCGAAATCGCGCGTCTCGTGCCGGAGGTGCTGTCGGAGACGTCGTTTGAAACTAAGCATACGGGCGACCTCGTTAAGCAGATGAGGCGTTCGGTCGAGCAGTCGACAGCCGGCAGGAACGGCTACTATTACGCTTCGCTGCGAACTGCCGCGTCGCAGTCCGTCCTTGGCGCGGTCAACGAGTGCTTCCACGGCATATCCTTTTTGCGCCGGCTTCAGTCGGTTGACGACTCCTTCGCGGAACGCGGAGATGCCTTCTGCAGGCGGATGTCGTTGCTGGCGAAGCACGTCTTCTCGCGCCATAGGCTTATGGCGTTCGCCTCAGACAATGTCGAAGCAGGTCGGCTGGAAGCGGTCTTTTCCAAGTTCCCGCAGGGAGTCGTGGTGCCGGATGTCGCCATCTTGCCTATGCCTGCAAGGCGCGAGGGCTTCCGCACGACCGGCAAGATCGCAGGAACTTCCAAGGCGTCGTTCCCGGGCGTTTGCACGGGAAGCGGCCGCGTGGCGGCGCATATGCTATCGCTCGACTATCTCTGGAACGAGATACGCGTCCTTGGCGGGGCGTATGGCGGGCGGTTCGCCATTGGCACTTCGGGCTTGGCGAGATACGCTTCGTGGAACGACCCGAACCCGGCGCGCACGTTCGGCGTTTACGACAGGTCCGGTGACGCCTTGCGCAAGGAGGTGCAGGAGATTCCGTCGCTCGACAAATACATCATCGGCACGGTGGCGGACACGGAGCCGTATCTGACCCCGAGCGTGGAGATGTCCTCGGCGGCGGCGCTGGCGCTCTCCGGGAGGACTCC
>JBGUVV010000402.1:0-14002 GCA_045220525.1 Kiritimatiellia bacterium | reverse complement strand
AACGCCAGCGCCTGAATCAGGCCCCAGGCGAGCAAGGCCACGAACGCGAAGGTTATGACGAACGAGAGAACGGTTGCCCCGCTCGCTATCGTCCTCTTCTGGCTATCTGAGAAATCTATCATGGCGACTGCATTATACCATTATTTTCAGGCTTGGTCACTTAGAAAGTATTTCATCCCTCACGCTCTTCGGCACGAGTTCGAACTTGTCGGGCTCCATGGAATACGACGCCCTGCCCTTCGTCAGCGACCTCACCGCCGTCGCATAGCCGAACATCGAGGAGAGCGGAACGCGCGCATGGACGATCTGCATCCCGCCCTTGACGTCCATGTCGAGGACGCTTCCGCGCCGCCCGTTCAAGTCGCCGAGGATCTCGCCCACAGACTCTGGCGGCGTAGTTATCTCGAGCTTCATGATAGGCTCGAGGAACTCAGGGGCCGCCGACTCCGCAGCTTCGCGGAAGCCCATCATCGCGGCGGAACGGAAGGCGACTTCGTCCGAGACCTCGGGATCCACCATCGTCGCGGAGACGCACTCCACCTTGAGGTCAGTCATCGGATAGCGGGCGAGGACGCCTGTCGATATGCCGTCTTCAAGACCCTGCAGGACGCAGTCGTGAAGTTTTCCGCCCGGGACGGAAGTCACGAAGTTTCGAGAGAGCGAGGCTTTCGTGCCGGCTCCGCGCTCCAGCGGAGACACCTCTATCTCCAGCGTTACCGCGTGCCTCCGGCCGCCGAACTCGCGGTCGAACGTGAATGCCGCCTTGCCGGGGCGCGTCACCGTCTCGCAGTAGGATACCATGGGCTTGCCGGTGTTGGCGGCGCACTTGAACTCCCTCTTGAGGCGGTCGACGAGAATTTCGAGATGGAGCTCTCCCATGCCGGAGAGTATCGTCTGGCCAGTCTCCTCGTCCTCGCGGAACTGGCACGTAGGGTCCTCCGCGGCGAGGGTCTTCATCGAAGCGACGAGCTTTTCCTTGTCGGCGGAGCTCTTCGGCTCTATGGCCATGAACATCACCGGCTGGGGCGCGGTTATGCGCTCAAGGTGGCATGGCTTCATCTCCGCGCAGAGCGTATCGCCCGTGGTCACTTCCTTAAGACCCACTATCGCGCCGATGTCGCCTGCCCTCAGCTCGTCGACCTCAACCCTCTCGTCGGCAAAGAGCCGCACGATCTTCATTATGCGCTCGCGCTTCTTCGTGCGAGGATTGAAGGCGTTGGCGCCCTTCTTGAGGATGCCGCCGTAAACGCGCACAAAGAAGAGCCGTCCGACGTATGGATCAGTCGCGATCTTGAAGACAAGGGCAGTCAGCATCTCGGAGTCTTCCTGCCTACGCGAGACTTCCGCCCCGGTCTTGAGGTCGGTGGCCTTCACAGGCGGCCTGTCCGCAGGAGACGGAAGGTAGTCGCAAATCGCGTCTAAGAGCGGCTGGACTCCCCTGCACTTGAAGGACGAGCCGCAAAGCACCGGAACAAGGCGCCCTGCGAGCGTCGTGCGGCGGATGGCCGGAACAAGTTCCTCCGGCGTCAAGTCGCCGTTCTCGAGGAAGGACTCCATCACTCCGTCGTCGAGATCCGCGACGCGCTCCACAAGCTCGGCGCGAGCAAGAAGCGCGTCGTCCTTCATGTCGGCAGGGACTTCAGTTTCGGTGAAAGTGCGTCCCTGGTCGTCGTCTCCGCCAGACCAGACGAGGGCTTTCATGCGAACGAGGTCGATGACGCCGGTGAACGAATCTGAGGCTCCTATCGGCAAAGTTATGGGCTGCGCGGGCGCATTCAGGCGCGAGCGCAGCTCGCCTACGACCTTTGAAAAGTCGGCCCCCATGCGGTCCATCTTGTTGACGAACGCAATCCGCGGGACGCCGTAGCGGTCCGCCTGGCGCCAAACTGTCTCGGACTGCGGCTGGACGCCGCCCACCGCGCAAAATACGCACACAGCTCCGTCAAGAACGCGCAGCGAGCGCTCGACCTCCATCGTGAAATCTACGTGTCCGGGAGTGTCGATGATGTTGATTGCGCAGCCCTTCCACTCGCAGGAAATCGCCGCGGACTGTATCGTGATTCCATGCTCCTTCTCCTGGATCATGAAATCCGTAGTCGTGTTGCCGTCGTGCACGTCACCGGCATGGTGTATCTTTCCGGTGTAGAGGAGTATCCTCTCCGTTGTCGTCGTCTTCCCCGCGTCAATATGGGCAACGATGCCGATATTGCGCACTCTTGATAGGTCGCTCGTCATGATTGAGGGGTATTATACCATAATTTTTTGGTATAATTCCCCTTATGACAGCTACGCGCATGCGCAAGATACTCGTGACAATGCCGACTTTCAACCGCCCAGAGCGGCTGAAGCTCGACGGAATACTCGCATACGCGCACGAAAAGACAGGCGAGCACTGGCAGATATCCCTCGACTTCGGCGCGCTCTCGGGGAATCCGGCTCCGCTCGCCTCGCACCACGCCGACGGCGTGATCGCCTACATAGACAGCGACGAGAGAAGGCGCGAGATAGCCGCCTCTGGAATACCGGCGGTGCTGATTGAAGACGTGCTCGTCCCGCGCAGCAGCCTGAATGCGCAAAACGTCGTCACGATCCTCTGCGACCACGAAGCGGAGGGACGAGCCGCCGCCGACTACTTCATTGCGCGGCACTTCAGCAATTTCGCTTGGCTCGGGCTTGAATCCGAGACGGAATGGAGCAGGGCAAGGCGCGACGGATTCGCGGGAAAGCTGAAGGAGGGCGGCTTCAGCTGCATAGACATCTCCAGCGGAGCCGAAGCCACCCTTTCCAAGCGCCTTGCGTCGCTGCCGAAGCCCTGCGCCCTTTTCGCCTCGCACGACTTCCGTGCGCGGCAGGCGCTCGACGCCGCGGCCGCCGCCGGGGTTTCCGTGCCGCGGGACATCGCCGTCCTTGGCGTCGACGACGACGCCGTAATCTGCACGACGGTAGCCCCCGCGCTTTCGTCGCTGCCGACCAACGACTACCGGCTCGGATACGCCGCCGGGCGCGTCCTCTCGGAGCTCATACGGCGGACTGCGGGCGGCGGCAGGACGATTCGCTTCGCCGCGCACCGCGTGACTACAAGGCTTTCAACGGACGCCGACGCGCTTTCCGACAGATTCGTCGCCGAGGCGCTGCGCCATGCGCGCACCGATCTCTCCGGCCGCCTCGACGCAGAGACGCTCGCTCGGCGCGTCGGCTACTCGAAGCACATGCTGCAGATTCGCGCAAGGCGCGCTCTCGGCCACACGCTTGGAGAGGAAATCAGGCAGATGCGCCTTGCGGCGGCAAGGGACCTCGTGGCGGAGACCGACATGCCCATAGCGGAAATCGCCGAAACCTGCGGGTTTACGTCGATCTCGCACCTTGCGCTACGCTTCCGCGAGGCATTTGGCACCACCCCTCTCGCCTGGCGAAGGCGATAAGCTGCAATCTGCCGCAAGCTCCCGTGGCGCCGGCCTACTTTATCAACAGTATGACGCCCGGGAGAATTACGTAAAGCTTTCCGTTCGAGACGGAAACAGCGCCGCCACGCACTTCACGGCCCGTGTCGGCATTTTTGAGAGTCCAGTTTCCGACATTCTCAAGGCCGGTGCAGTTCTCGTAGGTGCCAGGCAACACGCCTCCGTGTTTCGGCATGTTCTTTACAGCGAGCGTTCCATTCTCCGCAAACGCAAAGCCTTCCACGGTTCCGGCGCCAGTGGCATCGATTGTCAGACCGGGAATCGTAGCCGCGCCCTCGGCGACGAGCCGCGCGCCAGCCGCAACGGAGACGGAAGAGACGCCTTCAAGCGCGTTTGCGGTGCCCTTCGGCCCGCCCGCAATCGGGCAACCCTTCGTGTGGGTTGCGGCCGCTCCTGCGGTTGTCGCGTCACCACCATTGAACGTCCATTTGTTCTTGGAAACTGTAGCAGCCGTTACATTAGTAAGGACCTCCCAGTGAACGCCATCGAGGCTACCCTCCATGGAAAAGGTCTTGTACGCGTAATAGTTGTTGAAATTGGCCTGCGAAACATCGAACGTCGCGGCGCGGGAGTTGTTGTCTGCAAGATGCATGACGATCGGTATCCACGTGGACGGAGTGTTAGTCGTTATCTCCGGCATGCCGGAATATCCCATCTGAGCCCATGTTGAGATCCCAGAAGCAATAGCCGTGCCGTCATCAAACAGAGCAGCCAGCGGACGTGACGCATTGCTTTCTGTCGTTATGCTTCGATGCCAATATCCTGCCTTCCCGGCAGGCAGGGATCCTTCTGCCTTGGTCCCGTAGGCGACGTCGGTCGTCAGGCCACCGTTCATGCGCACTCCGTTCGCATCGTAGATGCCAAACTCCAAAGCTCTCACGTCGTGATTGGATGTGTCTGTTCCATTACGCGCTTTGATTGTCCACCTAAACCAGTCGTAGTTGAACTCCGAAAGGTTCTTCACGACGAGCGTGCCGGCTTTGACAGTAACCGTGCCGGAGAAGCCGTTCGTGCCGCAAAGCGCCCACGTGCCGGAGCCGTCCTTGACGAGAGAGGTCTTGCCCTCGCCGTCTGCGACGTACCAGATCTCGTTCGTAGCCACCGTGTCTCCTGCAAGCGTGAACGTGGCATCCGCGCCGGAAGCAGCAGAGACCCCACCGAAGACAAGCGGCTTTTCAGACGACGACTTTAGAGTTCCGCCCTTGCCCTTGAGGAGAATCGGTCGCGTCGTACAGAACGCTCCGTCGGTACCGACGTACTCGAATATTGGATATGTCGTCGCGCTTCCAAGCGCAAAAGCCCAGCCCACCCGCTTCGACTCGTCAATTACGCCCGTGTAGCTTTCAAGGCAATTCTTAGAAGTGCCGAGCGAACAGGCGACGCCGCGCTGCTTAAGCGACTCGAACTGGAGCGTGCCGTTCGAGACCGTCCAGGCACCAGCGTGAGTCTGAGCCTTGTCAGCGAACCGCCAGACGCAGGTGCCCGTCTTCGTGACGTGGAAGTTGTAGTTCGTGCCGAGATACGACCACGTCGGCATTGTGCCGGCGAACACATTGGTCTTCGCGCCAGTGCCCGTCATCGTCAACCGGATCATGCCATATGCCTCGGACGCATGCGACGTATCGCAACCGAGAGTGCCCGTCATCGTCACGGCACCGTTCCCGGCGTCGAAGGTGATCGGCGAGTTAGTGCGCGTCCAGGTGTAAAAGTTCTTGTCCGTAGTATCCTCGCCGTCGCCAAGGTACTTGAACGTTCCCGCGCCGCGCCAGTAGAGGGAACCGACCTTTCCGATGGAAGACGGCTGCCCCGCCAGGCCGAACTTCGCCGCGCCAAGCGTCGTGGAGTCGCTCACATAGACGGGGCTCGAGGTGTCCGATTCCACGCCCGTGAGATTGAGGATGACGCTCGACTGTCCCGATGCCGACGGGAATATCATGACGCCTTTGCGAATGCGGCCTGAGAACGTGGACGTGCGGTACGAGACGTTGAGGCCAAGGCGCTTGGATCCGCCGTAGCGGTTTGTGATGACGCCGCCGCCGGCAAGAGACCCCATGTATGTTGGACCCGCGCCCACCGAACCTCCACGATCCTTGTCGAGCGCCGTCACTAGCGTCGCGCCGTTAGAGACGACCACGTCACCAAGATAGAACGACGACGCGGTCATGTTCTGCGGCAATGCCAACAGGCCCTCTTCAACATTTAGACCGCAGTTGTAGGCAGACGCATTGCTCTGATAACCAAACTCGAGAGAACCCAAACCCCTCTTGACGATAAGACCCATCCGATTGCCGTCGTTGCAGGTTATGCGACAGTTGTTGGTGAGCGACACACCCTCCCCAATGTCGAGAACTATCTTGCTTGAAGCCGTCTCCAATTTGACGACGGAGAGCTTCGAGAACGCCTCGAAGCTCGCAAGACCCGACTCGTCATCGACCGATGTGACCTTGTTCGTCGCGACCTTGCCATCGGGAATGAGCACGATGTCGCCCTGGCCAGGCTTGCCGTCTTCGACGTAGCTGGCTTCCGAGGCCCAGTCCGTCGAACCGGGAATCCACGTGTAGGTTTCCGCTGCAAACACCATGGCCGGGAGGGCAGCGCTTGTAGCGACCACCAGCATAAAGGCTGAGAGACGGCTCATAATTGCCCCCCCCCCCCCGGAAATGCTGCAATTTTGTCAAGTTTCATCTCTTTGCTCCTTTCTCGCAGTTGTCAATGTAGTCAAAATGCCTTCTCCGCCGCGCAGTCTGCGAGACGGCGGGTTTTCGAGTCGAACGAAAGGCCGATCAGCCAGACGGGTCGCGTGTCCGCGCGGAACGGCTCGGCGTAGCCCTTTTCGCGAATCTGCGCAAACGCCTTGTCGACCGGATCGTCAACCTTAAGCTCGAAGATGACAATCATTGCCAGATGCTTCGCGATCACGTCGGCACGGCCGTCGGATTCCGCCGCTTCCATCGTGAACTCGAATCCGCAGCTCGCCAAGAGAAACGACAGGCAGCGGGCGTACGAATTCTCGTGGACGCGACGCTCCGTCGATCCGTAGGCCATCGCGGCGTACAACGACTGCAGTCCCTCGAAGAAATCGTCCCACATCTCGGCAAGCAGTTTTCCACCCAGGGAAGCAGCCCACTGCATGTCCTTGTCGGCGGCCACGCCTGTCATCAATGTCGAGAGATCTCGCCTCACCTCTTCGTCGGGGACGCCCAGAGTGTAAAGGCCTGTCACTGCATTGTAGTCCTTTACCGTAAGATATCCAGACTGGAGCAGCATGGCTACAGGCTTGAGATTGCGCAATTCCGCGACGTCGAACTCCGCCTGCGAGACGCCGCGGAGACGTTCCGTGTCGATCCGCAGCATGTCCTCGCGCTTCAGGTAGTTCATCAGCATCGACGGACGCCCCGTCGTCGCCCACGTCGCGGAGAATCCGCCCGGCTCCTTGTTGTAGAGCGTCAGCGCCACGGACACCGGATTGTACACCGTGGTCGGGTCGTTCTTCGCGAAGCGGAACCCGTTGTACCATCTCTTCATCTCGGCGCGGTAGTCTTCGTACGTCCTGCCCATCTTCGCGGCGTGGTCGCGAAGGTGTTCCTCGAAGTTCGCGGAAAGCTCATCCTCCGTATAGCCGAACATCGTTGCGAATTCGTCATTTTGCGACACATCGACAAGATTGCTCAAAGCCGAGAACACGGAAAGGCGAGTGAATTTCGACACGCCCGTCATGAAAAGGAAGCGGATGTCGCCCGTGCGGTTCTTCATCTGCGAGTAGATGGCCGAGAGCCTGTCCCTCACGGCCTCGGCCTTCGCGACATCGCCGAGGCAATGGCCGACAGGCGCGTCGTATTCGTCGATGAGTATGACTACGCCCCTGCCGCCGTTCGCGGCGGAAAGGGTTTCTATCGCATTCCCGAAGTTCGCATGGGCGGAAAGCGTCTCGTCATAGACATAGCCTGCGGCCTTCAGTCGCTGCTTGACATGGTTGTCGAGATCCTTTCCGTATTCTTCGAGACTCGTCGTCGTGACGTCGTTGAACTCGAAATGGATGATCGGATACGTCTCGCTCCAGTTCCAGTCCGTCTTTTCCGCAATGTAAAGTCCGTCAAAGAGTTCACGCCGACCCGAGAAAAGCGCCTTCAGCACCGAGATCGTGAGAGACTTCCCGAACCTGCGCGGACGCGAAATGAAGAAAAGATTCGTGCTTCCGTCGCTGACCATGCGATGGACGTACTCCGTCTTGTCGACGTAGATGCATCGGTTCCGGCGAATCTTCGGAAAGTCGTTCGTGTCTGTCGCAATCGGTCTCATTGCCGTGAATTATACCATAAAAAGCGGCTTTCGCGGGGCGGAAGGGTGACGACAAGACGTCCGCCGCGGAACTCAAGCGTCTCGCCGTTGAAGATGTCGCGCCCGGAGGCTGACGGGAAACCGAAGTCCGCGAGGTCGCCTTCAAGCGTCCGCGTCACCGTTTCGTCCGTGTCGTTGAGAAGTATGAGAAGCCCGTTGCCCCGCCCGGCGAACACTGCCCAGAGGAAGCGCGGATCGCCGTCCGGCGACTTGAGCGGCGCATCGGCGTGGTGGTAGGCGCGGTAGCGGCGGTCGGGCCCAAGCGACGTCACGGCGTCGTCGGCCTTGGCCCACTGGATGCCATCGCGGCGCTTGCCTGCTCCGTACCAGATGTTCAGGTCGAAGATCTTGTAGTATGCCGCGCAGTGACGGATCGCCCGATCGCTCTCCGGCGCCGCCGTGTCGTACGTCTTGTAAGCCTCCGGGTTATGCATCTGCATCCCGCGCACGATCTGAGGCAGCATGTCCACGACAGTGTCGCACGACCGCGAGGCGTACTTGATGCGCACGTCTTCCGGCGTGAGGACGTCGTAGTAGGACAGTTTCCTTCCCACTGCGCCCGCGTAGTTCTCGCCCATGACCGCCCGCTCGAAGAACATGTCCGCCGGCGTGCGCGACGGCCCGGAATGCCCGTAGAGGACGCCCTTAGGGTTCTTCTTCTTCAGGAGCCGCACAAGCCGCATGTGGAACTCGCGTATGGTCTTCATGTCGAAGTCGTGGCAGACGTTGCCGAAGTCGTCCTTCCAGACGCAGCCGTGACGCCTGTTGCGGCACATCTCCGGCTCGGCGACGTCGTAGTAGAGGTCTTCTACCTCGAACGCCGGGTCGTTCAGGAACCCGTTCGCGGTGTAGAGCTTGAACTCGAAGAAGCTGCGGCTGTTCATGCACCCGCGCGTCCACGTGCCGGAGACGCGCCCTGCTTCCGTCTTCGCCCGCGACTTGACGATGCCCGAGGTCGGCGAGCTGAAAAGCGTCCACTCCGCGCCAAAGCGCTCCCATAGCGGCGACATCGGGGATACGGCCGTCGTAGAGGCGTAGTAGAAGACCCTCTTGCCGGCGTGCTGGAGGGCTCGGAACTTCTCAAGGCGGCTTTCCTTGTAGCAGCCAGGCCACTTGATGTCGAAGATTGCGTCCGTCTGGCACCAGCGCTCGAGACGATCTGAAGGCATGGCCGCCAGTTCGAGGTTCTTCGGCTTTGTCGGAGTCGCCTCAAGATAGAAGCCTATCGTGCGGGGCTGCAACGGCACAAACGGCTCGTCCACGACGCTCATCGTCAGCGTAGCCGCCGCGTCATCGACGTCCAGCCTGTAGCCTCCTTGCCGCGCCCGACGCCGCCAGCCGCGCAACGAGTCGACGCCGCCCATGAGACCGCGCGTCCCGTTCCCAAGCCAGAAATACGGTTCGCTTCCTGGATTGTAGAGCCACTTCCCCTTCTTGCCAGCCGGCAGCGGCTCGTCGTCACGCGTCCTTCGGCAACGGTCGAACCCGTCCACAAGCGCGCGCCTGACGGGGAAGCGCACCTTGAGCGAGCGGATCTCGCGCGAACCTTCGCCGCCCCATGTCAAGTCAAACCAGAGGAATCCGTCGAACTCCGCGCGAAGCCGGGCGCGGACAGGCGCGTCGCCACCCTCCGCGACAAGATCGTACTCGGCGAACGACACGCCCTGCGTCGCGCATGAAACCGAGAACGAGAGTGGCTTTTCGTTCATCTCAACCGACACCGGCGCCGCCAGCAGCTCCTCGCCGACACAGCGGATCGACGAGACAAGCCCCGCGCCGCCCAATGCGTATGAGCGGCCCCAGCAGGCAAAAGACTTCTCCTCGGCGACAGGCGCAGTCCACGGCGGCGGGACAGTGTCTTCCAAGCCGAGCGACGTCCCTTCCCACGGAGGCACGTCAAACGCGAATGAAGCCGCTATTGCGAGAAGTATCATCTGAAATCAGGCTCCTTGAGCGCAACTTCCATTCCATCGGAAAGGACGATGCGGAATGACTTGTCTGAAACGTCTGGCGACGCCTTTACGCCCACAACCGGGTTCACGCCGCCACAATACGGATAAAACACGCCAACAATGCGCTTTGCCCCCGAGAAGCGGCCGCTTAGGACGGGCGTCGGTATCGGGCGGTGCTCGTGCGGGCCTGGCGGCGAAATCGGCATCCAGCCTTGATACGGGCTCTTGGTGCCCTTCATGTCGGCAATTCCGGCAGTGGCGTCAGAGAACGCCGCGAAAAGCCCGATGCCGCCGCCGAAGTCTGCGGTGAAGCGCGTGCCGTCGATCGATAGCTCGCTTTTCTCAAGATGCCAGAGGGAATCGTAGGTGCGCTCCTTGGAATCCGGCGTAACGAGCCGGTCAACGACCACGAAGAACGGGGACAGACCCTGGATTCCCTTGAAAAAGGCGAGTGTGCGCTTATGGACGGTCATGTCGTTCGGCGGCACGACATCGCCCTGCTTGTGGAAGTAGGCGCTCGTCACGTCGGACGAAAAGCCGTAGCCTGCCGAGAATACCGAACGCACCGCGTCCACAGTCGGAGTCGCAAGCCAATCGAGATCGGCTTTCTTCGAGATGTCCTCCGGCTCCCACTTGTATTTGCGGCGCGTGAACTGCTCGCGTCCATCGACGAGGATGGTGTTGTGCGCACGCGTGGAGATGACGTACTTCCGCATCTCGGAAGTATCGTAGGCGTAGTTCCCCGGCTCGACGACCATGTTTTTCCCATACGCCGAAATGAGGACGTTCAGCTTGTCCTCGTGCTGGTGGCCGCGTCCGAACGGCGAGCAGTCCATGTAGCCCCAGACCGCGTTCGTCTCCCACGACGAGCGGAACACGGCGGCGCCCGCGTATGGAAAGACGCACGACAGATAGTCGGGCGCGGCGCCCTTCGCGCCGCCAGTCGCGAACCAGCGGAAGTCTTCGCGCCCGGGATACAGCGCCGACGCCGACTGCATCTCGCGAAGGAGATCGACTTCGCCGGAGTCGTTCAGCGCGGGGAGCTTCCTGTCGGGACGCGACAGGCGCGGATACATCGCAAACGCCTTCTCTATGCCGGCCTTCACGAACGCCGGCGGCTCTTCGCCGGACCTTTTGAAAAGAGTAAGTATATGGCTGTAGTCGTTTGGAATCACGCCGTGGTAGCCAGGCGAAAGCTCGAACTGGAAGCCGTCGGGATAGAGCTGCTTCGAAAGCTCGGCCTCGAACTCGGCGAGCGCACTGGCGCGCCACTTGGCCGATTCCGCGAGGAACGGGAACGTCATGGCGACATCGAGAAGCCCCTTGAGCTCCATGATGCGCCAGTTGTTGGACGCAATCGGCGTCTCCAGCCTGTGGCCGTGGTCGCGAACCGAACGGAAGAAGCGGACGATGAACTCGTCGGAAAGCTCCTTTGACTTCGCAAACGCCGCGATCTGCCCGCACCAGCCGGAAACGCGCAGTCCCGCGTCGAGCGTCCGCCACGTGACGGGGCGGCCCTGCGGCGTGCCGTCCGGCGGAGGTGGAGCCTGCTCTATCCAGCTTGAGACCATGTCGCGCCACGTCGCCGCGGCGCGGTCGTCGCCGCCGAGCCTTATGTAGTATTCGGCCAGCGTCGAGAAGAACTTCTGCCGCCCGAACTGCCACGGCCACTCCCGATAGCCGTTGTAGGTCGGGTTGAACGTCCAGTCGATCTTGTGGTCCTTGAAATGGTACGGCACTCCGCAGGCGGAGAGCTTGTAGTCCATGATGTCCTCGGCCTGGCGGCGAAGCCTTGCGCGCCCCTTGGACGTAAGCCGCCCCTTGTAGCACGAGGCGTTGATCTTGCGCGAATCGAGCGTAGAGCGCACGTAGTCGGCGAAGATCCTATTAGCAGCGTTAGTGTCGCCTGCGGCCATCTTCTCCGGGATGCCGCTCAGCGCCGGAATAGAGCAATCGACATACTTCCCGAAGAAGTCCTCGACGGAGTTCCCGGGGCCTGTCGCAGAGGAGGCCGTCAGCGCAAAAACGGCAAAGCTCCCCAAAAGCGCTGCTACACACCATCTCATGTTGTGAATTATACCGAAAAACATGCCATGTTTCAACTGTGCCCTGCACAGCGGGCACGGGCTCACCGCCCAAGGCGATGCAAGGCCTCGAGGAAGTAGTAGTCGCCGTAGTTGAGAGGTGCGTCGACTTCGCTGCCGCCCGGCTTGTGCCCGACGCCATGCTTGAGGAGAAAGTGGCCTATCTCGCCGCCCTCTGAGAAGTAGGCCGGCGACGCGAGGGAGAGAAGCTGCTTTACCGCGAACGCGCGGTAGACCTTGCCCTTCTCGCCTGCGACAAAGCCGGAAAGCTCGAGAAGGCCCGACGCCATGATTGCGCCGGCGGAGCTGTCGCGCTCCTCCCCGGGAGCGCCGTAGTCCCAATACGGAACGCCGTCGTCAGGCATGTTGGGGTTGTTGATCGCAAAGTCGGCAAGCTTCTGCGCAAAGTCAAGATACGCCTTGTCGCCCGATTCCCTGTACATCATCGTGTAGCCGTATATCGCCCAGCTCTGCCCGCGGCTCCACGACGTCTCGCAGCTCGCCCCCTGCCCGCGCTTGATCTCCTGGACAAGCCCGGCAAACCCCGGCCGCTGGTCGTAGTTCAGCACGTGATACGCCCCTCCGTCGGCGCGGAAGTGGTGCTTCATCGTGACATTTGCGTGCGAGCGCGCGATTGCCGCGTACTTTCCGTTGCCGGTGATCTTCGAGACCTCTTCCAGCAGCTCAAGGTTCATCATGTTGTCGGGTATGACGAGAAAGTCCTTGTCTTCGTCAACCTTGCCCCAGCTGCGTATAAGCCCAAGTCTCTCGCTGAAGCGCTTCGAGAGCGACTCGGCCGTCTCCGCGAGGATTGCGTCGTAGCGGTCCGTCTTCAGTATCCGCCGCGCATTGCCGTAGGAACAGTACATTATGAAGCCGACGTCGTGGTTGGTCGTGACTTTCGCGTTCGGGGCGACAAGCTCCGTCCAGACGAGCGCACGGTCCCTGAAGAACGAGTCGCCCGTTCCTTCGTAGATATACCAGAGCGAACCTGGATAGTGGCCGGCGGTCCATGCACGGACCGAGTGCATCTTCAGCTTGCCCGTGTCGCGGAAATATCCGTGCGGATAGCGGAAGTTGCCTTTCTCGTCCTTCATGAGCGCCGTCGCCTCGGCGTCAAGAGCCCTGTAGTGCTCGGCGGACTTTGCGAATATCTCCGGCACCTTCGCCTTAAGCTCGGCCTCGCGAGACCCGCACTCGCCCGCTGCCGCGCACATTGCCGCCGCAGCCATGCAGAAAACGATTACGCCCTTCATGTTCACTCTACCTCCTTGTTTTCAGTCAATTGCCGGTCTTGCGCATTGTCGCGCGGCAGAATATTCCGCTCGGACAGGGCAGCGAACGGCCCTCAAGGACCATCTCTCCAGATTCAAGTGCGGCTCCGGGGAACATCTGGCCGATTATGTTTCGCGCGACCTGCTCGGAGAGGCCCGGGGTATGGGAAGAGAACAGCACGAAAAGCGGATTGTCGGAAAGGAGGGACTTGACGAGCGAGAGGGTCTCCCTGAGGTCGCGCTCTATCTTGTAGAGCTCGCCTGCGGCGCCCCTTCCGAACGACGGAGGATCGAGTATCACCGCGTCGTAGCGTCTCTCGCGCCTCAGCTCGCGCTTCATGAACTTGTGCGCGTCGTCGACTATCCACCTGACAGGAGCCTGCTCAAGGCCGTTGAGACGCGCGTTTTCCCTGGCCCACGCCACCATTCCCTTCGAGGCGTCGAGATGGCACACTTCCGCGCCTCCCTGCGCCGCCGCGATCGTCGCGCCGCCGGAATAGGCGAAGAGATTCAGGACTTTCGGCGTCCGCTTCTTTGCGCAGGCGGAACACGTCTCGCGAATCCACTTCCACTGCGCGCGCTGCTCGGGGAATATTCCAAGGTGCCCGAAGTCGGTTCCGCCGAGGCGGAAGCGGATCCCTGCCGTCAATATCGTCCACTCCTCGGGCAGATTCGAGCGCCCATGCCAGCGGTTGCCGTCCTCGCGGTCGAAAGAAGCGTCGGCCGCCCGCCATTCGGACTCGGGACGCGTCGGTCGCCAGAGGGCCTGCGAGCAAGGCCGCGCGAGGACATATCCGCCGAAGCGCTCCAGCTTTCGCCCGTCGCCGGAATCGAGAAGTTCGTATTCGTCCTTCACTTCGCGAAGACCTCGTCGAAGACTACGTCCTCAGGAA
>JBGUVV010000401.1:0-6880 GCA_045220525.1 Kiritimatiellia bacterium | reverse complement strand
GTCGTTCGCCTTGAGTTCCTTGAATAGAGGAGTCCCCGGATACGGGATCGTAAGAGTGCACTGGAGGGTCTTCGCCCAGCCCTTCGCGAGGAGCCGCCGCGCCAGCGCAACTTCCGCGCCGTGACCGGCAGGACGGTGCTGCAGGGCATTCAGGAGGAAAAGCTTGAGCGTGTAAAGGATATGCTGCGCAAGACGACTACGCCGATAGACAACATCGGCCGGTTCTGCGCCTTCAAGTCCCCGGCCCACCTCAAGACGCTGTTCAAGGCCCGCTTCGGAATGACCATGAGCGCCTATCGAATATCATCAACTTAAAAAGTCAGCCGACATAGCCGTTTTACGTCAAGAACCGCCACCGTCCCAATGGTCAGAATCCACGAATCCATTTTTCGGCAACTGCATCTGCGCCACCGACAGGGACCAATCGTCACGATGCCGGGATATCTGCGGTAAACCTGTATTCGGTACGGCTACTGAAAGTCTCGCCGGGTCGGAGTACCGTTGACGGGAAGTCGGGGCGGTTCGGAGAATCTGGGTAGTGCTGGGTCTCGATCGCCATACCAGCAAACTGAGGATACCTGCGTCCTGCCGACTTGGCCGGAAGTGTGCCATGCATGTCCTGGGCGCCGTACACCTGCACGCAGGGCTCGGTAGTCCAGATATCAAGACGCCTGCCGGAGACAGGGTCTCGCATCATCGCGGCGGGATGCAACTCTCCAATTCTACCTCGCAAAACGAAATTGTGGTCATACCAGTTGTTCATTGCGGCAAGCTCGGGTTGGTCCGCCATCCACTTCGCGTGTGCGCCGATCGCGCACGGCGACGTGAAGTCGAAACCCGTGCCCGCCACAGGCGCGTTCGTCAAAGGGATGAGTCCTGCGTCGGTCTTCGTGTATTCGTCGGCGAATATCTGCAACTCCTGTGCGAGAACATCGCCGCTGGACTCACCTGCGAGGTTCCAATAGGAATGGTGCGTAAGGTTGATTACGGTCGGCATGTCGGTCGTCGCCTCGTAGTCAACAACCCATGTATTGTCGGGGCGGATACGATAGACAACCTTGCATGCAACGTTTCCGGGGAAGCCCATCTCGCCATCCTTCGATGTGCACGACAGCTCAATTCCAGTAACATCTCCCTCACGGAACGGTCTGGCGGCCCACACCTTATCGTCCCAGCCCAGAGGGCCGCTATGCAGGTTGCAGTGGCGCGTAGCAGTCGATTCGTTGACGGGCAGCTGAACGATTTCCCCGTCGAGAGTGAACCGCCCGTGCGCGATTCGGTTTGCAAACCTGCCGATGAGCGTCCCCATGGAAAAGCCGTTCTTCTCGTATTCCGCTGCCGTATTCCAACCAAGCGTGACGTCGGCAAGGTTTCCAAACCTATCTGGGGCGTATACGCGAACCACCCTGCCACCATAGTCTGAAACGTCCACGATAAGACCGCCTGCGCCGGAGAGTCTGAAGACCTGCGTTTGGCGGCCGTCGGAAAGGCTGCCGAAATCGGCAGCGCAAGCCGAAGCGATCATCGCAACAGCGGCAATGCATAGCATATTGTGCTTCTTCATATCCGTATTCTACTCTAATGCCAATACGTCGCAATTCCCCATTTCAATCTAAAGAGCGTCATGCCCCAAGGCGGAATATCGGCAGCGACACGTACGCCTGGTTCGAGCCGTGCAGGGGCGCCCAAAAGCGTCTGACATATTGCGTCGCGGTTTTCAGCAAGTGGAAAACAGGTCAGACCTGTTTTCCACTTGCTGGAGGCGTTCACGGCCAGAACAAAGGTCTCTCCGCCACGCCTCCAGGTTCTCACGCATGTGGTTGGATCATCTACACTGCCTGCATCTGCCGGTCCTGGATCGCACAGAAACACGTCAACGAATCTGGCAATCTCCGAGACAACCGCCTTGACCGATGACCAGTTTCCTGCATAGTCCGCACCACTGTTTGCACGGATGTTGTGGAATGCGTAGTAGATGAGTCCGTTTGCGCCGCTTGCGATCATCTGCCACGACATCGCGCGCATCTCATCCGCCGTCGGCATCCTGTCGCCGCTCTGCCCGCCAGGATACCACTTCCACGAAAACGCCTGAGGCACCATCCACACAGGACGCACTCCCAGCGTGTTCTTGAATGTGATTCGCGTCCAGTCAGCCGCAAGTGAAATCGGACTGCGAGCGACTGGATATGGATCCGTCCCAATGCAGTCGATGGCGTCCATGTAAGATTCCAGTTGATGTATCTGGTAAAGGCATATCCAGGTCGGATGTCCGGGATCGAGCTTTTCGGCGAGCGCCCTGCGCTTTGCGAGTTGCCCGGCGTATTCAGGACCTGACTCATCGTCTATGTACCAGGCCAGAACGGCAGGATGCGTCTTGAACTCGCCAATGCGGCCTGCGACATACGCTTCTTCGTCAGCCTCGGTCTTTATGCCCTTCTTCTTCGCCCAATCCTTGTGGCGATAGGCGTCTTTGAGGGAGAATATCACCTTCAGTTTCGCAGCCTCGCAGCGATCGAGGACTTCCTTGGTCGGCTCCGCATACGGCATAACGCAATTGAACGGTGCTTCTCGATATGCGGCAAGCTCCTTCTCCGTCGCCTCAGCCATGTACATTCCAAGCGGGAAAAACGGCTTGCCGTCAACGAGCGTCCTGCCGAAACGGTCAAATCGGACACTCCACCCCTTCGCCCTTTCTGAACGCTCGATTTCGCATGTCGCCTTTCCCGCCTTGACCCCGTTCGTCGCGACGGCGCACACGAGGGTCTGCCCGCCCTGCGCAAGGTCTGCGCCGTTCAGCCTGAACTCCGCGAAATCCGATGCCAGGCAATCAGGCTTCACGGTGCGAACTTCGCCGTCGGCACCGCGATAGCGCAACGCGACAACGGCTTCGTTCCTGTCGAGCATGTCGCCCGACAGGTTGAGCGACGCCTTTATGGAGAACGACTCGTTTCTTGACACAACGCCTCGGTATGCGCCGGTGTATAGTCCCGCAATCGGCTTCATTCCGCACTTGACGACGGCAAAGTCGTCAAACCAGGCATGGCCTTCCTTATCGACATACGCGGCAGATGCAAACACATTGCAGCTCGCGAGGTTTTCGGGGAGTTTCGGAGAGGTCAATGTGACAAGCGTCCAGTCGTTCGCACCCTTCAGTCCAGGCGAATAGGTGGCGGCATATTTCCCGTCCGCGTCAAACCACTCCATGCCGATCTTCGCGCCGGATTCCCCGTCTGTCTTGATCCAGCATGAAATAACGTAGGACTTTCCGCCTTCAAGCTTGACACTCTGCATAATGTACTTTATGCAGTCAGCGCCGGTCTTCGACGAGTAGGCAACAGCGGCGGTGCCGTTGCGTCCCCTGCCTGGCGCAGGAACATAGCATTCCGGAATAGTCCATCCGACCGGGATGCCGTCCTCAAGCACTTCGAACCCGCCATTCTTCACGATGGACGCCATCGCATCCTGTCCGCCGCCACAGCCGAATGCAGCTGCCGCAATAAGCAATGCACTAAAATGAGCACACTTCATTTCTCCTCCTTGAAAACCGAGAGTCCCGCGCCTTTGCCATACTTGGAGCCGTCGCGGTCCCAGTAGATAGAGACGCGCGAACCATGGTACGGAACGTTTTCCAGCGCAAGATACTCCCATGTCTTCGGAAAGAGCGGCTTGACTTCGGTTTTTCCGTCACGACGCGGTACAAAACCCACAAGCCCGGAAATCACGAGATCGCAGAAGGTGGAATGGTTGTAGTCCTTGCCGCGCTCGGCATACGGCTCGCCCTTCGCCGCACAGTCACGCATGCGCTGCGTGCGCGTTATCCAATCGCCGGTATAGGGATCTTGACTCTCGTCTATCCACGGCACTCGCGAACCGTCTGCGCGCCTCAGGATGTGCGCCGCCGCATAGTCGTGCAAAAGCACGGCAAAAACATCGGCATTCAAGGCTCTCGTACAATCAGTTTGAAGCCTGTTTGCGAATGCCGTTAGAGCAACAGAGGTTGCTAACGGCCATACGGGCCCAGTCCAGAAACATTCATGCCAGTCGCACGTCAGCGAAAAACCTGGCGTCCTCTGCGCAACGAACGTGAGCCCCCATTTCGCCTTGAACCCACCAGGTGCGCCCAACTCGCGAAACGCGACATCGTATTTCGCCCCAAGCGGCATTTCGAAATACCACGGCGCAAACCCGTGAAGTTCGTATGCTGCCGTGCGAGTCATGTTCGTCGTCATCGTCACGAAGAAGGAGCCGTCCCAGAGATTGCGCTTGATCTGGGCTTCAAGGGCATCCGTCTTCGCCTTGAACCTGGCCGCAAGCGCAGAGTCGTCAATCTCGGCCGCGACAGACGCTATCGCGTTCGCCTCGCTCCACATTGCGGAATTGAAGAGCGGACGATACCCGCTGCCCGATAGTGTTATCTCCGTGCCCTCGTGGTTGTCAACCGACGCGAACATGCCGCAATCCCGTAGCCCCATGCGGAATGGGACAATATCGTCAGGATCTTTGCCGTAGATGAAGTAGTCGAAACCCCTCTCCCAACGCTCATAGTACTTCACGGCATCGGCGAGAAGCGAACGTAAAAGCGCGTCGTCACCACTGACCTTGACCGCGTTAAGGACTGACGTATAGAGCCAGCTTGAATACCGCCAGCGGTTCGTTTCCGTCACAGAGTCTGAAAGCCAGAACCGCGCAAGGTCGCCGACAATCGCACGGTCGCGAAGCCACCGCGCCTCGCGGAAGTGGTGCCCGGCCGCGCAGACTATGGAATTGTCGGGGCCTGCCCACTTGACCTCCGGCAGGAACTCAGAAACCATCCAATGTCCGGTGCCGCGCCGCAGATGCTTGCGGAACGTCCACCAGCGGAAATAATAGGCGCGCTCGATTTCCTTGTCGGGGCACTCGAATAGCGGCACGTTGCCGACAAGGAACTCGGCTGCGTCCGCGTTGGAGATTGCGTTCGTGACGGTCTCTACGTCAGTGCGGTTGAAGTCCGCAACATACTCCCGCAGCCTCGCCACAAGGTTGGATCCTGCGTCCGCCGACAGCATGGTGGACACGGCCGCCGCGAATGCGAACAGTTTGCACTGCATCAGCACCGCGCCCCGCACTACTTGAACAGCAGCATGACGCCGCGCTTTGGACGGTAGACGAGGTAGAGGCTCTTGCCATCGTCGCCTACCTTGAACCGCCAACGGTCGCTGCCAGTGAACGTGACGTCGCTCCGGGGATTGAAGCCTTCGTTGAACACAATCGAATTCGCCTCGGCGATCTTGTATTCAGCCGCCTCGGCAGGTTCCGGCACGTCGCAGTTGACGTTGATTGCTATGTCGTACACGTCGCCGCGATCTTTGTGCCCGAAGCGAAGCACTCCGTTCTGGAACGACAGGCATCCCCCTTTTGCCGCATCAGACACGTTGACGTTCCACGTGTCTATGACCTGGAACATCGCAGGACCGGTCGAGGTCGTTGCGCAGGGGCGCACGGGATTCGCGGACATATCGGCGGGATAGGCCGCGATTTCAGGAAGCCCAGTCAAGGACGAAACAGTCACATTCGTCGAGAAGTTGCCGCTGCACACACCCTCGGCATCCCGGACAAACTCCATCGACGGATAATACTGGCGGGTGTAGCGATTGGTCACACCAACGCCTGACGCCCACAGATAGCCTGGCGACCAGACGTTGTCCATCGTGCCGAGAAAATAACAATCGCCGTAGCACTTAATATGGGGAAGCGTGTAGGTGCGCCTGTTGTACACCGTGAGTGAGGCATTGCTTAGGACCAGGGCGCTATTAACGCCATTCGTAGGCAGCAGGTTGCCCCACTGGAGCGAGACGTCGCACCCGGCGGCCGCGAAGATTCCGTTCGTGAAGTCGTTCAGCATGTTATCGCCCTGATTGGACGCCACATCGGGATGCGCACGGAGAACAAGCCGCACATTTTCCTCGAGCTCCAGCCCGCCGCCGGATATCTTGCCGCCGATCTGGAGATATCTGCCGTTGCCCGCAGCCCATTCCTGCGCACTGATCTGAGACGCTCTCACCTTGATTCTTCCTGGAGTGTCGAGGACGACCGGCCCCATCCAGATGTTCTTGCTGTTGTCGTGGACGTATTGGGAGGCATCGGGGAAATTCGGATCCTCCACACCGTCCCCGCCCATCCGCACCCGCCTGTCGCTGTTGCGAAGCTCGATATATGCGCCGTCTTCGAGACGGAGGGTTCCATACGCGGCTTTTATGCATCCCTTGTAGGAGGCTTCAACAGAATCGCCTTGCAGTCTTAGCCCAGCCCCGCTCATGACGCGCATCGTGTGGTTGGAGTCGGAGACGGATGTTCCGAACCACATGGAGCGGTCGAAGCGGAGACCCGGCTGCGCCACCACGACATCGCCAAAATTCGACGCCGACCAAAGCTTTTCGAGCGTCCAGCTGCCAGCACTCGCAATCGTCAGCACATGACCGCCCATGTCAAGATATCGCCCGTTGTTGAACCCCATCCAGTTGTTGACGTTGTTGCGGATCGTGGCGTCGCCGGTCATGTGGAGACGGCCGCCGAAGTTGTTGCCGAGAGGGCCAGCTCCATTATTCTCTTCACTCAGGACGGTGAGCGCACCTAGATTGTTGTGGCCAGAGCCCTCGAAATACGTCGTCTTGTTCTGGAGGCGCAGGTTCTCTGCAACGGAAGACGATACGCCGCGGCAGTCGAGCGTGAACGAAGCGCCGTTGCAGACGTGGATTGCCCCGCACCCGGCCACGTCCTCAACGTCTGATGACGGAACCTTTCCCATTGTGAGGTTGTCGTTGCCGCTAAGCGAAACGCCGGTAATCGGCTTGGAGGTGAGAATGCCGTCCTGTATCCAGAAGTGGCCTGTGTATGATGAAGT
>JBGUVV010000400.1:0-3048 GCA_045220525.1 Kiritimatiellia bacterium | reverse complement strand
ATTCCCGACATTTTCTCGTAGTATTTCGCGAACTCTTTGGCTGCCAGCCTGTCGACAGGGTCGTCACCGACAAGGATCCTAGGAATCGGCTCCCACGAGGCGGTGAGGAGCTTTTCGTATTTCTGGTAGACGTCGTTCGGCACGCCATGGCCGAGGAATTCGCCATCTACTATCCGCTTGTCGTTAGCCCCGTTAAGGCGGTTATATCCGGCATGCACGCATTCGGCCGGACAAAGCTTGTCCTCCCAGCCGGCGAGCCAGCGCGTCGGGCACTTGATGCGCGGTACGAAGTTGACGGTGTCGAAGTAGCGCATCCGTTCCTCGATCGCCGCGATGTTGGCAGGCGACTTGTCAGGTTGCTCCTCTACTATTCGCGGCCAGCCACTCTGGCGTCCGACTTTGTAAGCGAGCGTGTCGGTAATCGCCGGCTCGGAGATAGTCGCCGCGGTAATGTGCGGGTTGAGCGCCGCGAGATAGATGCCAAACGCACCGCCCTGGCTCTGCCCGCGGTAGGTGAAGTCCCCGAGGTCGACGTCCTTCCGCCGCGCAAGCCAGTTGACCGCGCGGTTGATGCCGAGGATGGCTCCATAGTAGAAGTAGTCCTCGCGGCTCTTCTGTATGCCGGAATGATAGTACCACTTGACTCCGTACGGCGCTCCCCATCGCGCGTTCTCATCTTGGTAGGCGGCCTCCTGTTCTGCGCGATTCGCCTTCGGCGCGTAGTCGTGGACGTTCATGACAAGCCCGATGCAGCCCGTCTGCTTGAACGGCACGAACGCGCCCCGACCCGCGCCTGGAACGGTGATGCGCACGGGGAACAGGGCCTTTCCGGCCTTTGGAACGGAGAGGAAGCCATACACGCGACGGTTTTTTCCGTATGTCGCGAACGACACGCGGTAGCAAGTGAAAGCTGCCGTGTCGAGCGCCGGGTCGTGTTCGCACCTTGCGTCCTCAGGAACCTCTCGGTCGAGCGCAGCAATGGCGTTCTCCCAGTAGGCGTCGAAGTCCGCCGGACGCGGAGTCGCCGTCTTGAAGTCAGCCCCGGCCCCTATGGCCAGAGCTCCCAGCACTGCCACGCATGCAAGATTCATAACTTGACTCCAGCAAAGTGATTTATCGGAAGATGATGCTAAAGCCCTTGACGTTCGCCGGATTGAACTCCGCCGCGCCGACGTCAACGGCAATGCCGCATATACGTGGCCCACCGCGCACGTCCTTCTCGCCGGCAACGGACGAATCGCCTGCATCGATGACCACAGAACCCGAACGAACCGCGTAGTCGCTCTTGAGCTTGACGTCGCGATAGTCAACAAGCCGGCTGCTCGTGCCGTCAATGCTTTCCACGCTCGCCGTGGTGACCTTTCCGTTCACGTTATTCGTCGCGAAAATGCAATGATCGACCGCCACATAGCTGTTATCGCGGAATTCGCTCATGAACAGGGTGTTCGTGACATAGATGTAGTCAGTCAACGTTTGTATAGCCCGCAAACTGTTGTTGGGTCCGAAGGTGCAGTTGACGATTGGCGTCGTAAACTGCGTGCAAGCATTAGCCGCAGTATGACCATCGACTACGCAGTCGTACAGCGCACCATAATAACACGCCGCCGAATGGCCCATGCTCTCGTTGCCAAGAATAAGCGAACGGCGCACGATGACATTCGCGACACCGCCACCGCGATAATACACCTTGTTGCTGACAATGTGGCAATCCTCTACAAAGGCCTTGTTACGAGTCGCCGCACCGTCCTTCATGCTTACACCACCGCCAAGAGCCTTGCCGGAGGCCTGCGTATCGTCAATATCCGCCCCTGTCACCGTGAAACCGCGCACCGTCGCTCCTTCTTCAAGCCAGACGCCGCGGATATTCGCTCCACCCTTGATGACCGTCTCCTCTGCCGTCCCGGCCGCCGCGAGAAGAACACCCGCCTTGACGACGACACGCGCCGCAACGTCGTCGCCAGAGGTCATTGTGCCCAGATCATACGTGCCCGCGAGAGCCCGCACCTCGTCTCCCGCCGCAAGCAACTCGTTCTCCATTGCCGCCTTGAGCGTCTTGAACGCACGCGCCTTCGAGCGCCCGTCATACGTCTTGCCCGCATCCTGCACGATGTTAGCGTCGACATACCAGACCTTTTCGTACACTGCGACAATGGACTGGCTCCCGTCGGCGGACGAAAACTCGTGCGTCCACGTCTCGCCGACACTCCCCTCTCCGAAGCGAATCAACTCTCCGTTGAAGCGGATGCCGCAGCAACCATAGTGCGAATCGAAAGTCCGCGTCACCGTAACTGTGATCGGCGTCTCCGTAAGCGCATTGAGCCCGATTTGCGCCCCAGTCACGGAGATGCCGCCATCCGAAGCCTCGATTGACAGGGCCGCACCCGCCTCCACGGCACCCATGTCTACGACTCCGTTGTAGATGCGAGCACGGCCATAGACGTCTGTGTCTCCGTCAACGACGGAATTGTCGCCGTGATCGACCGCAACGCACGCGCCGACAACCGGCGTATAGTCAGCGGCCAGCTGAATCTGCGCTGCAGGGACACGATAGCTGCCCGTGCCGATATGCTCTTCCTTCACTGCCATCCCAGTAGCGTCTGACGCAAATGCGCAATGGTCGAACGTAAACGTATTGCCATCGCCGTCGTCAATCATGATCCCGAGGAAAATGCAGTTCCTGCATGTCGCCGTGGCCTTGTGGAATCCACGTTGGTTGTTGCCTGGGCCGAACGTGCAGTTTACCGCTACAGGCGTCAGATGGCACGTCGAGGCCGTGGATTCGTTGTTGTCCACGATACAGTTGTACAACATGCCGTAATAGGCGGCGCTGCCATTGCCGGCCGCCTTGTTGGACAAGATACGGCAACGACGCGCGATCACGCAGGAAATGCCTGCATAGCGATAGTCGTTTGTATTCGCCGTTATAAGGCAGTCCTCGGCAACTGCCTTGTGGCGATCCGCTTCCAGTGCGTAGCCGCTCGCAACGCCCGCTCCATAATGCTTCCCGTCGGTTGTATCGGTAATGTAACCGCCGCGAACGGTAAAGTT
>JBGUVV010000399.1:0-2666 GCA_045220525.1 Kiritimatiellia bacterium | reverse complement strand
TAGTCGCCCACGTCATAATCCGCCGCGCCGCGAAGCGTCAATGTCCAGAGCCAAGTAAGACGAACCTTCCCGGAGCCGGAATACGTGTATGCGGCGGAGCCGCTGTTGGTGACCGCCGCACCCCACGCCGAATTGGCGTCGTCCCACGTCTCGAGCGCGTAGCCGCCAAGGACATATCCGAC
Organism: Kiritimatiellia bacterium; assembly: GCA_045220525.1. GTDB lineage: Bacteria > Verrucomicrobiota > Kiritimatiellia > RFP12 > UBA1067 > UBA1067. Next base: position 2,484 of record JBGUVV010000399.1, on the reverse strand, counting down.
GTTCTTCGCCATGACCGCAACAGGAGCTGTGAACGCATCCCCGCTCTGTGCCACGTACTTGCCGCACGGCTCCACACCCTCTGCCTCGGCAAAGTTTGAGGCGACGATAACGTTCACCGTCCCGGCTACGCCAGCCGCCGCGCCATTGCGGAAGCGTGCGATGTCAACTTGGCTGTTCCGCAGCAGTTCGTCCGCCGTTAGCGCACGCGCCGTCATGCGGATAGCGCAAATCTCGGAGCCGGCGTAGAGTGGCGAACTTCCGTCAAAACTCGCTCCGATCGTAATACCACTCTGTGAAGCCTTCTGTGATCCGCCCTCCGTCTTGTGAATCTGGTTCGTTCCGTCGCAGTAGGTCGTTGCGCCGTTCGACTTGCAAACGACAGCGACATACTGCCGCTTGTTCCACGACGTGATGGAACTTGCCTCAAACTCACTGCGACCTTGCCACCCGCCTTCGCGGTACTGGACGCACTGGACGAGCGGGTTCTTAAAGGTGTTCTGCTCGCGCAGACTGACAACGAGCTGACGATTGGTCTTGGCATCTCCGAAGAACGTCCAGTATTCAAAGCTGTTGCTCGCCTGGTCGCCCGGATTGGAAATCATCATCTCCAGCGTGAACGACTTCGCCGCGAGGGCGTCCTTCACGGCCGTGGAAGAAGTCGAGAAGTAGCTCGCCTTGTCTGCGACCCAGGCATCGCCGCTAAACACCGGGGCACCGTTCGTCGCCACGGTATGCCCTCCCGCGAGGTCGGTCCACGTGGCGGGCGAAGTCGCGTGCGCCGCCGTCGCACCCACGTTGCGGACGCCGTCAAGCTGCATTAGGAGGTCTGCTGTTCCAAACTGCGCATAGTCGTCCACGTCGTAGACGCGCACAGCATCGGCACTCGCGCCGACAGCCACCGCCGCCGCGCCAATCATCGTGAGTAGTTTCTTCATTTTCGGATGTTCCTTTCGGTTGAGACTTTAGACAGGATTAACAGGATTGACAGGATTTAGTTGGAGTTGTGAGTTGGAGTCTCAAGTTCGAGTTCGAGATTCGAGTTCGAGTAAGGATTTTTTCCAATTCCACTCTCCAACTCCAAGTCTGAACTCCAACTGTTCACATAATCTACATGCTCTACCATACAGAAGTACAAGCTGCGCGAGATGGCCGCGGCGCTCTGGCCCGACGCCTAGCAGCGTCCTAGTCGCCCGTTCCCCACTTCGGGTTCGGGCGCGTCGACATCTCGACCTTCACGTGCGCACCGCGTACAAGCGCAGAATGTTGCAGCACTGTCGAGCCATCGGCCGCCTGGCCGTCGATTGTCATTGAGCGGATGTACTTCGCGTCCTGCGAAGACGTCGGCGACTCTATCACGAACGTGCGGCCGTTGGCAAGATGCAGCGACACCTTGCGGAACACGGGGCTACCCCACTGGTATTCCGGCCGACCCGGAGTCACGGGGTAGAAGCCCATCATCGAGAATACGGCAAAGGCGCTCATGCCGCCGCCGTCCTCGTCGCCGCACATTCCCATCATGTCGTCGCGAAACCATGCACGAAGGACCTTTCGCACCGTCTTCTGAGTCAAGTACGGCTTTCCGGCGAAGTTGTACATATACGGGATGTGGAAGCTTGGCTCGTTCCCCATCGCGAACATCCCCATCTCGCCGGTGGAGTCGGGAAGGACGTTGTAGAACTGCCAGCGCGGGCGCCCGTACGGCTCGTTGAACATCGCGTCGAGCTTTGCGATGGCGCCAGCAGGCCCGCCAAGCATCCCGACCAGCTCGGGAAGCGCATGCTGCACGTCCCATATGTACGTCCACGCGTTGTTCTCGTCGTAGTAGTCCCGCGCGCCTTGTCCGCCGGCGTAACGATAGTCGATGGGCCCTATGAACCGGCCCTCGGCGTCCCTGGGATGGAAGAACTTCGTCTTTTCGTTCCAGAGGTTGCGGAAGTTGCGGCTCTTCCGCGAGAACTCGTCGACGTCCTCCTTCGTGCCGAAGCGCTTCGCGAGCTCCGCAATGCACCACGAATCGTAGGAATACGCGAGCGTGACGGCGACGGACTGGCGTCGCTCGTCGTGTCTCGCGTCCGCCGGCCATTCCGGGTCCTTGGTCCATCCGCCGCCCTCCGCCGGCCACAGAGCGGGGAAATATCCGTTCTTCTCGTAGAACTCGTCGAGCGAACACGGCTTGCCGCGAAACCACGGCAGACGGCTCGACGTACGCTCGGTATGCGCCGCGGCGCGGAACGCGGCGGCATAATCGGGACCTTCGACGCCCTTGAGAAGCGCGTCGAGGAAAAGCGCCGGAACGTGGAAACCGTTCATGCAGTGTCCGTCGTCGGCGACGTTTGGGAACGTCGGAAGCCACCCCTCCGGATTCTGGCTCGCCATGCCCAGATAGCTTTCCAGCTTGGCGGCCTCGGTCTCCGGCTCGAGAATGCACATGAGAGGATGGGCGGCCCGGTAGGTGTCCCACGTCCAGTCGTCGTTGTAGTAGT
>JBGUVV010000398.1:0-3703 GCA_045220525.1 Kiritimatiellia bacterium | reverse complement strand
ATCGAGTCGCCCGGCCCAAGCGTCTCCTCGTGGTCGCCCACCTTCACGCGCATCGAGCCGGAGACCACGTAGTCGAACTCCTGGCCTGCGTGTGTCGTCGTGTGGATCGGCAGCTTCTGCTGGCGCTCGTCGTATTCGTAAGTCACGAAGTAGGGCGTCGCAAGGCGGTCCTTGAACATCGCCGCCATGTTGCGTATCACGATTCCCTGCTCGTTGACGGTGATGGGCCCTTGTCCTGCGCGGTTCACCTGGAAATGGGAGAGCTTTGCGCTGCGCCCTTCCAGGAGCGCCGTTATGTCGATTCCGAATGCGAGGGCGCACTTATGCAGGAAGGTGAACGGCGGGTCCATCTTTCCTGCCTCTATTGCGACGTAGTCGCGTTCGTTGACTTCGGTAAGGCGGGCCATCTCAGCCGTCGTCTTGCCGCCTATCTCGCGCAGTTCCTTTATGCGCGACGATATTTCCTTCAATTCCGTCATGTTCGTTGCTCCTGATGTTTTCTTGTTTAAAGCAAACGGCGGAACTCCCTTTCAGGATTTCCGCCGTCTGCCTTGGTGAACTGGGACCGTCGTCGAATCTACGCAACGGAATCCCCGGCGGATGTGCATCCACCAAGGCCAATGCTAATTCGAATAAACCCCAGGTTCTTCATTGGTTCAAGCTTTCTCAAGCCACGGATCCGCCGGCGGCCTCGATCTTCGCCTTTGCGGAGGCGGAGACTGGAACGCCCTTGATCGCGAACTTCTTGGTGATCTCACCCTTGGCGAGGATCTTCACCTTCGGACGCTTGTTGTCGGAGAAGCCCGCCTTGGCGAGCGCCTCGACCGTTATCTCAGCGCCAGTCTCGAACTTCTTCTCGAGGTCGGCGAGGTTGACGGCAAGCGCCTTCGCGTTGAACGCCGCGTTGTTGAAGCCGCGCTTCGGCAGACGCCTCACGAGCGGCATCTGGCCGCCTTCGAACGTCAGCTTGTGCTTGTGGCCCTTGCGAGCGCCGGCGCCCTTGTGGCCGCGCGTAGAGGTCTTGCCCATGCCCGAGCCGCAGCCGCGGCCGACACGTTTCCTGCGCTTCCTCGCGCCGGGTGTGTTTGTGAGATTGTGCAGTTCCATGATTATATCCTCCTCTTTCGCCTTACGCGCGCACGGCGGCGATCTCTTCGGCGCTGCGAAGCTTGAGCAGCGCGTTGAGAGTCGCCTTCACGACGTTCAGGCGGTTCTTCGATCCGAGGGACTTGCCGACGGCGTCGCGGATGCCGGCCGCCTCGAGGACGGGGCGCATGCCGCCGCCGACGATGAGTCCGGTTCCGTCGGGCGCGGGCTTGAGAATGACGCGGCCGCCGTCGCAGACGCCTTCGACGTCGTGCGGAATGGTCTTGCCCTTCATCGTCACCTTGCGCATCGACTTGCGCGCGGCCTCGCCGCCCTTGCGGATGGCGTCAGCGACCTCGTTGGCCTTGCCGAAGCCGACTCCGACCTTGCCTTCCTTGTCGCCGACCACGATGACGGCGGAGAAGCTCATGCGACGGCCGCCCTTGACGGTCTTCGCGCAGCGGTTGATGAACACTGTATGCTCGTCGAGGCTGTCCTCGGGCTGTTCGGCGCGCTTGTCACGATTGAATGCCATGGCTTACTTCTCCTCCTTCTTGGCGGAAATTGCGACTCCACCGGCCACAAGAGCCTCCACTACGGCCGCGATGCGACCGGTGTACTTGTTGCCGCCGCGGTCGACTACGACCATCGAGATGCCGGCCGCCTTCGCAGCCTCGGCTGCGCGGCCACCAAGCGCCTTCGCGGTCTCGAGGTTGGCGTTGGCATCCTTGAGGGTGTTCGCCTGGGCGAGAGTCTTGCCCGCGTCGTCGTCGATGAACTGGACGTAGATGTTCTTGTTCGACACGCATATTGACATGCGCGGACGCGCCGCCGTGCCGATGACGCGCTGGCGGAGGCGCATGTGCCTCTTCTGGCGCTGGACTTTGCGATTGAACATTGGATATTCTCCTTACTGCCGCTTTTAGGCGACCTTCTTGCCCTGTTTGCGGCGGATGTGTTCGCCGACGTACTTGATGCCCTTGCCCTTGTAGGGCTCGGCGGGATAGTACGAGCGGATGCGCGCGGCGGCCTCGCCAACGAGCTGCTTGTCAAAGCCCTTGAGCGTGACCTGCAGGCCGTCGTTCTCGACCGTGACCGTCAGGCCCTCGGGGATCTCGAAGACCTTCGGCGAGGCAAAGCCAAGGGAAAGCGAGAGCTGCTTTCCGGAGAGGACGGCCTTGAAGCCGGTGCCCTCGATGGAGAGCTGCTTGACGTAGCCCTGCGACACGCCCACCACCATGTTGTTGATGAGGGCCCTCGCGAGGCCGTGGAAGTTGCCGAGCGTCTTGTCGTCGGCGCACGCCACCTTGATGGCGCCGTCCTCGACGGCGGCGGTGATGCCTTCGTGCATCGTGTACGAAAGCTCGCCAAGCTTGCCCTTGACCGTCACCGTCTGTCCGGCGATAGTCGCCGAAACGCCTTCGGCGAGCTTAACTGGTTCTTTTCCGATTCGAGACATTGTCCTTGACTCCTGATTAAGCGACAGTGCAGATGATTTCGCCGCCGAGCCTCTCCTTCTTCGCCTGTGCGCCGCTCATCACGCCGCGCGAGGTCGAAAGCACCACGAGACCCATGCCCGCGAGAACGGACGGGATCTTGCCGCAGGGGGCGTAGTGGCGCAGGCCGGGCCTGGAAACGCGCTTGATCTCCGAAATGGCCGGAACGGCCTTGTCGGAGTACTTGAGGGTTATCACGAGCTTCTTGGGGAAGCCAGTCGTCGTGACGACGTCGGAGATGTAGCCAGCCTCCTTCATGACGCGGGCAATCTCAGCCTTGAGCTTGCTGGCCGGCGTCTCGACGGAATAAAGGCGAGCCTTGAGTCCGTTGCGGATCGTCGTCAGCATGTCGGAAACGGGATCGATAGTCATTTCGAAGATTCCTTTCCTTCTATCGTTACCAGGAGGCCTTAGTCACGCCGGGGATGAGCCCTGCGACGGCAAGTTCGCGGAAGCACAGACGGCAGACGCCGAACTTGCGCAGATACGCGTGCCTGCGCCCGCACCGCTGGCAGCGGTTGTAGGCGCGAACCTTGAACTTGGGGGTCCTCTTCTGCTTTTCAATGAGACACTGTTTTGCCATGGCTCAGTTCCTTCCTGCGAACGGCATGCCGATGGAAGCGAGAAGCTCCCTGCAGGCCTTGTTGTCGGTTGAGGAGGTGACGAAGGTTATGTCCATTCCTGAATGGACGGCCGTCTCCACTATCTCGGGGAAGATCGTGTGCTCCTTGATGCCGAGCGTGTAGTTGCCGGCCCCGTCGAAACCGCGGTTCGGAACGCCGCGGAAGTCGCGGATCCTGGGCAGCGCGGCGGCGATGAGCCTGTCGGCGAACTCCCACATGCGATCGCCGCGGAGCGTTACCTTCGCGCCGATGACCATGCCTTCGCGGAGCTTGAAGTTCGAGATCGACTTCTTGGCCCGGCAGAGCATCGGCTTCTGGCCGGTGATGGCCGCCAGGTCGTCCACGAGGGTCTTCTGCTCGTCCTTGGAGACGATGCCGAAGCCCATGTTGATGACGATCTTCTGGAGGCGCGGAACGAGCATCCTGTTCGTCGTGCCGAGCTTCTTCTCAAGCTCGGGCACGATGCGGCTCGCGTATTCGTCTTTGAGTCTTGCCATG
>JBGUVV010000397.1:0-3590 GCA_045220525.1 Kiritimatiellia bacterium | reverse complement strand
CGTCTATCTCGGGGATCCGCTCCGCCAGGTCCAGTCCGCGGCAAAGCCCCCATGCCCATATCATCAGCGCACCAGGATTGTCGGTTCGATTCGGGTCGCGCCTGCCCCACAGTTCGCACACACCATTGAAGGGATCGGATGGCTTTTCCTTGGCATCTGACGTTATCTGCGTGTAGTGCGCAGTCATGAACGCGTAGCCTCGCGCCGTAATCTCTCCGAACGGCAGGACATAGTGGTTGGTCCGCCCTTCATTGGCGATGGAATCGTTGCCTTTGTAGTTGAGGTGGAGTATCACGGGGCAGGGCTTCGGCGCGTATCTGGGTACGTGCACCAGCCAGTCTATGAACGGCCCCGTCTTGTCCTCGCGGAACCAGACGCGGTATCGCCGCTCTACGGCGAAGCGGTCCTCGGTGAGCTTCTCAGAAAGCATTTCGCTTACGAGCGTCTCCGGAACGGGCGGCATCCTGCCGTACACCTCGCGCTCGAAAAGCTCTAGGATCTCCCTGCGGCGGCTTGGCCATTCGGAAGCGTCCTTGAGCCGCCGCCCGTCGGCGAACACGAGCGGATCCTCAAGCGTGTAGTCCACGCCGAGGACGCCCGCCTTCGACTCGTCGTAGTTGAACTCGACGTACTCCGACTTCTCGCCGACCTTGTAGAAGCGCTTCGCATCGTCTTCGGGAGTGCCAGGAATCGTCTCTATCCTGGAAACGCGCTTCTTTACGAACTCGCGCTCCTCGTCCGTTACCCACGGCGCAAGCGCAACCGCGTCAGCCCAGCCCCACGCGCCGGACAGCGTTTCGCCCTCGAGGTCTCCGGCCACGACCGCCGCGCCGTGGATTACGCCGTCGCGCATCTCCGCCTTGAAAATCCGCGCACATTCCTCAATTGGATCTGCAGCGGCAGCGCCTGCGCAGACGGCAATAACGGCAGCGTTGACAAATGTTAGTGCGTCCATTGTGACATCTCCTTTGTGATGTAAAAGGTTCTCACTCACCAATGCCGAGGAGCCTCGAAAACGGCAGCACAACGTCAAATGCTCCGCTTCGCACAACAGCCTCGTCGAGTTCGCCTTCATATACAAGCGCCGTCCGGATCGACATGCCCCTGCGCTTCGGGAATGCCGCCACCTTCTCGGCGATTTCATTCTCGACCTCGCGCCCGATCTTGATTCGGCGCTTGACTTCGACAATGTAGACCACTCGCGAGGTCTGTATCAGAAGGTCTATCTGGAGCCCGCGTCTCTCGCCGCGCCTTCCCTTCAGCACAAACGGCGCAGCCGAACGTATCGTAGCCCCCTCGAGGTGCAGGTGCGGAATAAGCGACATGGCGTGGTTGACCACAAGGTTCTCAAACTGAAAGCCCTTGTCCGACTCCCACCCACGCAACTCCGCAAGAGATCCGAAGCCGTATCTTCCGCCCCGTATCTCCCCCTCGTGCGGCTCGATGTACTTCAGGTAGAACCGCACATAGTTGTCGCAGACCCTGTAGCGCGCTTCCTTGGCCTTGCGCCCTGTCGCCGGATTCACGTTGTCGTCCTTGGAAACAAAACCGGCTTCGTCCAATTCGACGAGGTTGCGCGACAGGCTTCCGCCGCGCTCCACGCCAAGCCGTGCCGCTATTTCCGAACATGTGGCAGGGCCGCCTTCCGCCAGTCGCCTGAGTATGTCCGCCTTTACGAGCGACGTTGAGCCGAACACTTCGCTGAATATCGCGCCGAAATCCTTGAAAAGCGGACCGTCCTCAGAAAAGCACATCCGCGCGATGTTTCCGTCGGCGGAAAGCGACGGGTCGACTTCCTCGAGATAGCGCGGAACGCCGCCGGTCACGGAAAGGACATCAACAATCTCATGCGTCGCAAGCCGCTTCTCGCGCCCGCGCCAGAACTTGACGCACAGATCAAGCGGAAGCTCCCTCAGAACAATGCTCCGCGAGAACCTGCCGCCGAACGTCGCGCTCTCAAGAAGGTTTTCCTGTATCCATGCCGACACGCTGCCGCACAGAACCAGAACAAGGTTGTCATGGCACTTGAGAAAGTCATCCCACCCGTTTTTCAAAAAACCGGGGAAGTCAGGTTCGTAGCGCCCCATCCACGATATCTCGTCCAGCAGGACAACCGTCTTGCGCCTGTCGTTGATGCGCTCACCAAGCAGCCGAAACGCCTCCATCCACGAATTTGGAACGACTTGCGCACCTATGGTCTGCGCACAAAGCCTCTCTCCAAAATTCCTCAGCTGATCGGCGTTCGTCTGCCCTTTTCTAGGACCTATCCCCTCAATGACAATGAACTCGGTCCTGTTGCGCCGAGCAAACTCCTTGAACAAGGTAGACTTGCCGATTCGCCGCCTCCCACGACATGCAACAAGGGAGGATGTCGGCTTTTGCAGTAAAAGCCGAAGTGATTCCAATTCCTTTTCACGACCCAGGAACATGCCAAAACCTCCTATTGCGGTATTTTTGAGCGTATTATCGCATAATCATTCGCAATTGTCAATAGATATTTGGCACGAAATCAGACCAAAATCAATTTCGTGCCAAATTCATACCATTAATATTTGGCACGAAATGCATTTTCGTCACTTCCGCAATCCCCAGGTATTGCTACATTTAAGGCTTTCGTGGGGTCGGCCCCTGGGCTTTCCCGGGCTTTCGTCTCGCGCAGAGGCGCGGAGGCGCAGAGATTTTGAGCCAACTGGAAATCAGCGGTATAGCAAGAGGAAGCCTCTGTTGCCGCTCGCGTGGAGAATGTCGACAGCGCCGGAAACCGCCACGACGGAGAATGGATATTCCGTCGTGTCGAACGCGACTCGAATCTCGTGGTCGCCAGCCGCAAGCGTCTGCTCCGCGCCGTTTAGCGTCAAGAGCGCCGTGCCACCATCAGCGACACGAAACTTGAGCGTCAGGTCGTTTCCTCCACCGGAGCGGCTGCGCAGTGCCGCGTCAAGCGAAGCTCCTTCAGGAACGCGCACCGAACCATCTGGCCGCTCGAAGACGGCGGAGCTGGCGAGAAGAACGGTTGCCTTTGCATAAATGTCACGACCATAGCGAGTGCGCCAGTCGGCCTCGGTTGCGCCGATGTCGAGACGGCCGTTGTAGATGCGCTGCCCGCCGAGTGCGTCACGGTCTGTAAGCGCCGCCAAAACGCCTTCCGTCCCAGCGTCGATGCAAATGTTCTGCCCGATTACGGGACGGTAGTTCTCGAATGCAAGCACAGTGGTGTTTGTGGCGAAGCTGTTGTCGGTTGCCGCAAAGAATTCTGCCGATGCCGACGTCAACCTGTCCTTGTTGAATATGGAGTGCGACACCTTTGCTGGATCCATATTGTTCCCGTTGAAGCTCCCGACAGAAACGGAGTTTGTAACGCCGATGAACGTCCCTGAAGACGCAGCCTGAGAGAGTGAATCAAAGCACGTGCAGTTGACGGCATCGTACATGGCGAAGATTCCTGCGTTGACGCTCCATGACGCCGCAGTGTTGTCATAGCTCAAACACCCGTGGTTCCGGCAGTCCGACGATCCGCCGCCGCCGTAGTATGCGTAGTTATTTGCAAAGACGCAGTTCCGGCAGAACCCCTTGAACACGCCTGCGCCGCG
>JBGUVV010000396.1:0-2954 GCA_045220525.1 Kiritimatiellia bacterium | reverse complement strand
TCGCGAAATCGACGAACTTCTGGTAGTTCGCGCTGTAGTTTGCATTTACCTGTCCTGGCATTGCCCCCCCCTTTAACTCTTAACTTTAAACTTTAAACTTCTCAACCTGTATACACGCGAGACGCGAAAAGGTTACACATGGACGAATCCGCTTGAAAGCATGTCGTAATGGGTGTCGTCCGAATCCGTGAACGAAGCGGACGGCGGCGCGTCCCGCTCCGCATCAAGGCGCTCCGCGAGGCGGATGGCGAAGGACGCGAACTTCGTGAACGAGTCTGGGAATTCCGCCGCGACGAGCCGCGAGCAGGGATAGACCACGAAAGCGGCGATGAAGCCCGTTTCGGGATCGCGCCCCACCGCCGGCAGCCCCTCGTGCATCATCCCGAATCCGAGATCCAGAAGATCGGTCATCAGCTTTCGCGACGGCGCGTCCGGCAGGTCGTCCGCAACAAGCGCCGAGACGACGAGCCTGTCCAGCTCGTCGTCGTTTGTTATCGTAAACGGCTGCCCGCCGATGTTGAACTCGCACGACCCGTCGTGGAATTCTAGCGGCAGCCCGAGGCGCGCCGAAAGCGCGCCGAGGGCGTCTTCGCACGTTCCAGCCATTATGCCTGCACCTCCTGTTCGTTGTTGTGGATGAATGTCTTGGTATCTATTTTACCATAATGTCCGATGAGTTTCAGGAGCATGCTCATGTTATCGTGCAGCTTCATTTCCTTCCCTCCGGCCGCGCGATGGGACATGTCGTATGTCAGCTCGTCCGTGAAAAGGCGGCCGTTGAACATGACTTTGAAGAGGTTAGACTTGCACGAGATGTTCTTCTGGCTGTTGGGATCGGCCTTGACGCGCTCGATCATGGTGCGGAGCGTCGTCGCGATGGCCTTCTGCGCCTCCTTGACGTCAACGACCTTGCCAGGATAGGCCATTTTGAGCATCTGGGCGCAACGTCCGGCCTTGCCGTCGAGATCGGCGAGGAAGGAATCGTAGAATGCCTTGAGGTTCTCGACCCGGCGGGCGACGAGGTTGGCGAGTCGGGATATGTCGGAGTGCTGGTCCGCGTACGAGGAGTCGGCGTAGTTGCGGACGAAATTGGCGAACCTCTGCTCCGTTTCCTCTAAATTGAGGCCCTTGCAACCAAGGATGTCGCCGAGCGCCTTCTTGACGGTATCCCCGAATTCGGCGTCCGGAATGTCGAGCTTTAAGCGCATCTGGCTCTTCACACGCTGGCTGAACTTTGCGACCTCATTGTCGTCCTTGAGCACATCCGAAGCGGTGTCGATGACGTCCTTCGCGAAGAGGTCCTTGCGGTTCCCCATCTTGACATCCGCGGGCTTCGTCTCGAATTCGATTTTGTTCAGCAAGACGGCGTCCTCCTTGTACATCGCCACGAGCTTCTCGAACTGCCTGTCGATGTCGAAGGCCGAGACGGGCTTGCTGATGGGCTTGTTGTTCTTGTCCTTGAAAGTCGTCACCTTCCATGTTTCGCTGTCTTTCTTGGAGATGACGGTGACGGGACGGGTGGCGCCGACAAGGTTCTCGTAGAGGGCAAACTTGCCATCTTCCTCGATCTTCTTGTGGATGAGCGGGGCGATTTCACCGGCCTTTTTCGCGATTTCCACCTCGACCCTCTCGTTGATGCGCTGTTCGATCTTCACCTCGTCCACAATCCCCTCTTTTTTGCACTCCGCGCGCACCTCTGCCTCGCAGGCCTGGCGCGCCTGGGCGCGGAACGGCGCCTCCACTTCGTCGGCCAAGACCTTGAACTCTGCCGCGACGCTGGTGGCGAGGTCGTCCTTCTCCGTCGAGCGCACCTCCTTGACGTCACCGGAGGACTTGATGAACCAGTCCTGGACGTTGTCGCTCTTGGCCTCGAGGCAGACGCCGTCGAACTTGTCGAGGAACCTGAAGAGCTCGACGCTCTTGTCCTTCATCTCGTTGAAGGCTTTGAGAAAGCCGTTGAGCACGGTGTCGATAGTGTTCAGGAGGTGTTTCTTCATGGCCTCCTCGGAATTGCCCACGTTATCTTTCGGATGCGTCTTGATTCCGTACTCTCCGAGGAGCTTGGCGGCGATCTCCGTGCCCGTTGCCATGTTCGTCAGCTTGTTGCGGATGTCGGCGAGTTCTGTGATTGTGCCGAGACGCTTGGCATACTCGCCGAGGTTCTTGGGCATGACTTCGATATAGTGCTCGATATGTTCAAGATCGTAGTCGTTCAGCGTCTGGGACAATTTGATCTCGTTGCCCACCACGTGCATCGTCGCGTACGCCTTGAGGGCGTCCTTCGAGCAGTTGATGGTTCGTTGGTCAAGCTTAGATGCGCCGTCGTGGAGTATGACGAAACACTCTTCCACGGCGGCCTTTATGGCAGGAACGTTGGCGTTGTCCTTGAAACCGGTCTGTGCCGCCGTGGTCTGCACGATGGGGATGTTCGCCGGCTCCTGGATCAAGTTGTCGTACAGGGGCTGCGGGTTTTCCTTGAACCCGGTCTGCTCGGCGGGAGCATTCGTCGACTCCCGGATCCAGTTGTCGTACTGGGTCTGCAGAGTTTCCTTGAATCTACCCATCGTCTTGAATCGGAAGAGGTTCGAGAACCAGTTTCCGCTTGTGAAGCGCGCGTTTACGCGCCCGTTGTCGAACGAAACTTCAAACGTGTTCTTGTTGACCTCGATCTGTCCGTTCTTGGGCGCGTTGCTTGCTTGTTCAAGAAAGTGGGTCGTGAACGACACGTCCGCGATGTGATCTACGTGTATAGCCATTGTCTTCCCTCCTTTATTTACTCTGTTTACACATGACGCGGCAAAAGGTTACACGCTTTTTTGCGACACGCCCGATTTCTCGGTTTGTAGTACATTATACCATATTTTAGATTCGTTCGGCGGTGGCCGAAGGCTCCTCCTCGGGGAATCCTCGGCGAATACGCCGTATCCCCTCGCTTAGGTCTTCGCTCCCCCGCC
>JBGUVV010000395.1:0-6288 GCA_045220525.1 Kiritimatiellia bacterium | reverse complement strand
ATGCAGGAAATGCAACTAAAAGACATTGCTTTGAAACTAAAGAAGTTTCATTGCGAGTTTCAAACCGTAGAGGTTAAAAGTGCAAGCGAAGGATGCCCAAAGCATTTATACGATACATTGTCGTCGTTTTCGAATCAGACATCAGGTGGTGTAATCCTTTTTGGGATTGATGAATCGGCTGGTTTTGAAGTGGTTGGAGTATATGACGCACAGGACTTGCAGCATCGTGTTGCTGAACAGTGCAAGGAGATGTCGCCAGAGGTTCGTCCGCTCTTTACCGTTGTGGAGATAGATGGCAAAACGGTTGTATCAGCCGAAATCCCGGGAGTTGACGTTACAGAGCGGCCTGTTTTCTACAAGGGACGAGGCCGTCTTGGAGGTGCTTTTGTCAGGGTCGGTGAAGCGGATGAGCCCATGAGCGAGTACGAGATATACACTTACGAGGCTTATAGGCGCAGGATTCGTGATGACATAAGGCCTGTTGACGGCGCTGTTATGGAACAACTGCGAGACGATCTGCTTTGCGACTATCTGCGGCGTGTCAAGGCGGACAGGGCGAATCTCGCGGCCAATGCGAGCGATTCGGAAATATTGGAGCTGATGGGAATCAGAAAAGGCACGCATCCCACAATCAGCGGCATTCTTGTCTTTGCAAAGTACCCGCAGGCGTATTTCCCTCAGCTGTGTCTTACGGCCGTTGTCGTGCCTGGATTGAAGATGGGCGATGTCGGCGACGGCGGGGAGCGCTTCTTGGCGAATGAAAAGTTTACTGGACGTTTGGACGAAATCCTGAAAGGGGCGGTTGACTTCGTCGTTCGAAATATGCGCGTGAAAACCGTCATAGGGAAGGACGGCAGACGAGATGACAAGGCCGAGTTTCCTGTGCCCGCCGTGCGGGAGGCCATTCTCAATGCGCTCGTCCACCGGGACTACAGCTTGCACACGGAGGGCTCTCCGATTTCGGTATGCATGTATTCGGACCGCATGGAAGTGACAAACAAGGGCGGACTATATGGAAGGATATCGGTAGACTTGATTGGAAAGGTTTGTCCGGAAACGCGCAATCCCGCACTTGTGGACATGATGGAGATCATGGGCTATACCGAGAATCGATATTCCGGCGTTCCCACCATGCAGAGGGAGATGCAGGCGTTTGGTCTGCCTCCGCCCGAGTTCGTAAATCGCAATGGAGAATTCAAGGTCATACTTAGAAATCGGCTTGGCGTCGTTGCAGGATCTTTTCAATCTGCGAATGTGGAAGATTGCGGAAGCATCGACTTGAGCGACCGCGAAAGGCGACTTCTTGAATATTGCAACGTTGAACGGACGCGGGCGCAAGTGGTCGATTGCCTTGGCGTTTCGCACTACTACGCCTTTTCAAAGATTGTTCCAAGGCTTGTAAAGGCTGGACTTCTAAGACTGTCGCGCCCAGAAGCGCCGCGTAGCAGACTTCAGCGTTTCACTGCTGCGCCGAATTGTGATGCAAGGATTGCGACTGACGCTGGCGGCAATTTTATGATTTTGCAGTCTAACAATAAATAAGGAACCATCTCCATGAAGAAGATGATATTGGCGGCGCCTTTGGCGCTTGCGCTGGCGGCGGACGCACAGACGTTCGATCCGCTGACGACGCGGTGGACGTTTGGGGCGCACGAACCCTACTCGATGTACCGCCGGATGGGCAAGAAGTCGACGGGCGGCATAGAAGGAGCCGCCATGTGGGTAAAGGACTGGCTTGACTGGTGGGACGAGAATGCGCCCGCGACGATGCACGAGCTTGGTCTCAACGGACTTCACTCGCGCTTCTACAAGGGCATGGGCTGGGAAGAGGAGAAGAAGGACTTTCCGAACGTCAGGAAGTTCGTGAAGAACTGCCACGCGAACGGCGTGACGGCCCTTGCGTATGTCCAGTTCTCTACGCTCTACTTCGAGCCGATGAGCGCCGAGATCCCGAACATCGACGATTGGGCGCAGGTTGACGAACACGGAGAGAAGAAGCTCTGGAACAACTACTATTTCAGGTGGATGCCGTGCGTTACGTGCGAGGAATGGCAGTCATACATCGAGTGCATTCTGGAAATCGCGCTGACGGAGGGCGAGTTTGACGGAGTCATGTTCGACAACGCATTTGTCTATCCATGCTATTGCGCACGTTGCGAAAGGAAGTTTGCGGAGCATCTCGCTTCGCAGCTCGATCCAGAGGCGAGGTTCGGCTTTTCGTCCGTGAAGGGGATTCGCCAGCCGCGCCCAATGAAAAAAGACAACTCCAAGGATCCAGTCTATCAGGAGTGGATTCGCTGGCGTGTGGAAACGATGAACGGGGTGATGGCGCGTTTCCGGCAAAAGATAAAGTCCGTCAAGCCCGGCGCAATCGTTTCCGCGAACGCGCAGCCGTTCCGCGCGGCGGACATAGCGGCGAAATTCTCGCTTGAGATGATTTCCTTTGGAGAGCATCTCGACCTCTTCATGATGCAAAGCGACACTTTCCCCGGCTACGACGCGAAGACTGGGGTCGTCAGAAACCGCGTGCGCGACCTCAAGATCGCTTCGGAACTCGGCAAGCCCATCGTCGCCCTCTGCGACGCGAACGCAGGGCAGTACGCAATCGACGAGAGCGAATACATGCGGCCTCTTGTCGAAGATTTGATATGGAAGGGCATCCCGTCTGACCGTACGGTGATGAGTCCTGTGCGTACGCCGGGCTTCATTGACCGTTCGCGGCTTGAAACGCGTAAGAAGAAGCTCGAAGAGTTTAACGAGATCGCCGCGTCGAACCGCGATCTCCTTTCCGCGCCGTCGTATTGTCCCGTGCGCATTCTCTATCCCGCCGCCGCTCTCATGTTCTCAAGGGCCGCGCACGACGGCATAACGGCTACGGAGGAGATATTGCTGCGCAACCACGTTCCCTTCGGCTATGCGTTCGCGATGGGGGCTGACGCGCCGACTGTCCCAGGCGACTGCGAAGTGCTGATTGTCGCCAGCCAAGAATGGCTTTCCGATGCGCAGATCGACGCAATCGCCGACTACGCGAAACGTGGCGGGCGAGTCGTCGTGACGGGCGAGTCGGGCCTTTGGAACGAGCGCGGTGCGCAGCGCTTCGAGAACACGTTGCGTGCGGCGCTTGCGGGCATTCCGACTGCGGCCTGGCGCGACGAGCCTGACGAAGTTGGCGGCGAACTTGGCTGGATATACAGGGTGGAGCCGCCGAAGGACGGCGGAAAGGCGCTGATGGCCGACCTTGCGAAGGTTGGCTGGAAGCCGAAAGTGCGCGTCGATGGCGTGCCGCCGTATGTCTTCGTCGAGATCAAGAAGACGCCGAATGGCTATGCTGCGCTTTTCATGAACTACAATCCTTCCGAGCAGGTTGTCGGCGCGAAAGTGATTACGGATTCGGGGACTGTTGACGTTCCCGCATTTGGGTTGTATAGATTCGTTCAGGGGACAAGGAGATGAAACAGGTGAAGATTATCGCGTTGGTCGCCATATCGGCGGTGTCTTGCGCCGTATGCTCTGTTGGACTTGCGGCGGAGATTGAGCTCGTTGCACCGGCACCAGGCGCGACCGTTTCGCTGTTGAGTCCGTCTCAAAAACTGTGGAGAGAGGCGACGCGTGAAACGCGGAATGAGTTTCTGGCCGGCAAGACGCCGCGGACGCGCAAGATTGGCCGTCAGCCTTGTCCGGTGAGACTTGAATGGACTGGCTCGGGCGATGTGTTCAATGTCCGCGTGACGAAGCGGGGAAGCGGCGATGCCTGGTTTCAGGCCGAGGTTCAGACAAATGTCGTCGAGGTGTGGAATCTCGAGGTTGCCAAGGTCTACGATTGGGAGGTGCGTGGCGGCGGAAGTTGCGCAAAGGGCACGTTCCAAACGGAAGACGCGGCGCCTCGCGTCATCGTCATTCCGCAATCGGACGGGACTGTTCAGGACCGGAACATGCGCGATATAGGCGGCCTCGTCGTTGCCGGGCGTCGCGTAAAGCAGGGGATGGTGTTTCGTTCGGCGAGACTAAACGACAATGCGAAACAGGAAAACGGGAAGCCCGTGTCGGCAGGTGGGCCGGTGCTGGCAAAAGACGGGGTTTCGTATATGAGAGAACGTCTTGGCATCAAGACGGATCTCGATCTTCGCACGGACAAGGAATGCTTTGGAATGACGGGGTCGCCGCTCGGCGAGGGCGTCGCATGGGCGCATATTCCGTTTCGTGCATATTCTCGAATGTTTGATTCCAGAGGCAAGGCCGCCTGTGCGAAGTGTCTGCGGCTGTTTCTTGATGCGGCGAACTATCCGATAGACATACATTGCTTCGGTGGTGTTGACCGCACTGCGTCGCTGGTCGTGATTCTGCAGGGCATTCTCGGATTCTCCGAGGACGAAATCTGGCAGGACTACCAATTTTCTGATCCTAAAAGCGGCTTTCATCCAAAATCAGGCTCTAAATGCCTTCAGACCTTCTCGGAATTCCTGAAGGGATTTGATCAATACGACGGTGCGACGCTCGATGGACGCATACGCAAATACGTCATTGACCTCGGTTTCACGGAAGGGGACATCGAGAAGATACGCACCATCCTGCTTGAAGAGAAATGACCGGCATCCTACATAGGCGGCGCAAAGGGCGAAACGGACGCAGAGTGCGCGTCCGCAACAGGCACTGCCAAAAACGGGAGTATAAGTGTGCCAAAAACGGAAGTAAAAATGCGCCCAAAACGGAAGTTTGCTATTGAAGTTAAGAGGGGAATGTGATAAAATACGCACCGTTTCGATGAGATATTGAAGGGTATCGCGATGGCAAAAACACCATACATGAATCGCGTCTGCGATGAAGTTCTCGCTCTTGAATTGAGCGCGTCGGGAGCTGTGCTGATTGAAGGACCCAAATGGTGCGGAAAGAGCCGCACGGCAGAACAGCATGCAAAAAGTGCGATATTCATGCAGGACTCCAAAATGGCCGCGTCGTATCGTAAAACGGCACTTGCAATGCCGTCTTTGCTGCTGGAAGGCGAAACGCCGCACTTGATTGACGAATGGCAGGTGACACCGGTTTTGTGGGATGCCGTTCGTTTCGCCGTTGACCAGCGAGGCGGCATGGGGCATTTCATACTCACTGGAAGTGCGACGCCGCCAGACGGAAATGACGACGATGAGGCCAAGCGACGCCACACGGGGACGGGGCGGATAACGCGGATGCGGATGCGCCCGATGTCATTGTGGGAATCGGGGGAGTCGTCGGGAGGAGTTTCGCTTGCGGAGCTTTTCGAGGGGGTGGATGGCGACATCGGGGCGAAGAGCCGCTTGACGATCCCGGACATCGCCCATGCGGTATGTCGTGGCGGATGGCCGGAATCCGTCCCCCTTCCGGAAAAGGTTTCGTTGCGAATAGCGACCAACTATGTCAAGGCAGTTGTCGAGGAGGACATACATCGCGTGGATGGCGTAGAAAAGAACCCGGAGCGCGTGAGGAACCTTTTGCGGTCGCTCGCTCGGAACGTATCGACGTTGGCGACGACGGAGACTATTGTCGGCGATATGCAAGGCAACGACGTCTCCGCAAGCGACAAGACGGTGAATGCCTACCTGAATGCTCTGCGGCGGCTTTTCCTTGTCGAGGACACTCCGGCGTGGATGCCGACGCTTCGCTCAAGGACGGCCATAAGGTCATCGGCAAAGCGGCAATTCGTCGATCCCTCCATCGCGGTCGCCGCGATGGGCGCAAATCCTGCGCGGCTGCTGAAGGACTTCAATACGTTTGGCTTTCTTTTCGAGTCGCTCTGCACGCGGGATCTTCGCGTCTATGCGCAGCCGCTCGACGGTCAGGTGTCGCACTATCGTGACAAGAACGGGCTTGAGGCCGATCTGGTCGTTTCCCTTCCCGACGGTCGCTGGGCGCCGATAGAAGTAAAACTTGGCGAGGGAGAGGTTGACGAGGCGGCGGAAAACCTGAAGAAACTTGAATCAAGCGTCGATCCGAAGAAGACGGGTGCGCCATCGTTCAAGATGGTTGCCACCGGCACACCATTCGCGTATAGACGCGAGGACGGAATCATAGTTTGCCCGATTGGATGCTTGAAACCATAAAGAAAACTTTCTACATGCAGAAGAAGTGAGTGCAATGACCGGCATCCTACATAGGCGGCGCAAAGGGCGAAACGGACGCAAGCGGCTACCTTCACGTTTGATGGCAATGGATCGTGCGACCGTGCGTTCCGTTTGGAATCACGTCTGGAAGTTGGCGTCTTGCCGTAAGTTCGCGTGTGGCGCTGTTGTGGAAATGTGCGCCGCGTTCGCTGCG
>JBGUVV010000394.1:0-2066 GCA_045220525.1 Kiritimatiellia bacterium | reverse complement strand
TAGCAGATATGCGTACCAAGGCCAAGGAAGCAGGCCTCATGAAACTCGACAGGCTCATCGCGAAGCGCCAGTCGATTCCCACGAACGAGTTCCCGATTCAGGTGAAGGAGCTCTGCGAGCGGTTCGAGAAGCTCTACACCGGCTGTGTCAACGACGTCATGCGCGAGGCGTGCCTCCTCGACCAGAACCTCCCCCACGAAATCATGCCCCTCCGCGACGAAATGACCGTGTGCGGCGAGGCGTTCACCGTGAAGTCTGCGCCGAACTGCATGATCGAAGGCGAGATGACGTTCCGCGCGCAGATGCTGGACGACTTCAAGCCGAACGGCGTCGTCGTCTGGGACACGTCCGACGACGTGGAGGCGTCGCTCTGGGGCGGTGTCTTGACGGCGACTGCGATGACGAAGGGAATACGCGGCGCGGTGATCGCGGGCGGCATCCGCGACACGAAGCAGATACTCGAGCAGAAGTTTCCGGTCTTCTACAAGTACCGCGTCTCGAACGGCTCGCTCGGGCGCTGTATGATAACCCACTACCAGGTGCCAGTCAAGATCGGCAAGGTTACGGTAAGACCGGGCGACATAATCTTCGGCGACATCGACGGCGTCATCTGCATACCGCGCGAGATCGCCTACGAGGTGCTCCTGCGCGCCGAGGGAATCGAGAAGAACGAGGTCGACATCTTCTCGTGGGTGCGCCAGGGCGACACGATTTCCGAGATCATAGACAAGGGTGGGTATTTCTGATATGGACGCAGCGATGGCTGCCGCCTCTACGGTGCAAGGCGGATGAGCCCGCCGACGGAGTCGAAATGGCTGTCGTAGGAAATGAGGCGAGCGCCCGTCTCAAGCGCAGTCGCGGCAATCCAGATGTCGTTGTCGGGTATGGGTGTGCCGTGCTGCGCAAGCGATGCCTTGACGTAGCCCCATCGTTCGGCGATGGATTGCGTCACTGGTTGAAACGAAACATGTTCCTCTTCCAGAAAGGAGTTGAGCATTGACTCGTTCTCGCTTGGCTTTCCACCGCGAAGGAATCCGTATGTCAGCTCGGCGTATGTCGCCGCAGGCACCAGTATTTCGTCGCATTCGTTCAGCAAGTCGAGTATCTTCGTGTTGCCGCGACGCAGATTGCTGTAGGCGTTCGTATCGAGACAGACTTTCATTTCCACTCCTTCGGGTCGATTCTTTCGCAGTCCGCCGCGGCGGCCTCGAACATGTCGAATTCCTTCTGCGACCAGCCGCCGCAGTATTTGGAGAAGTCGCTCTTCACACGGCTCTTTCGTTTTGGAATCACGCAGCTTTCAAGTACGCGAACAACCGTGGCGTTCAGGCTCGCATTGGATTTTTCCGCGAGTCCCTTGATCAATACTGCAACTTCGTCTGGTATGTTGCGTACGGTCATTGTCTTCATTATGCGCCTCCGTTTTCTGGTTGCATTGTGACATCACAAAACGAAAGCATTATACCATATGTCGGTAAGAGCTTCAATAGCTATCGCAAATCTCCACTATCGTCCCGTATGAGTTGCTGTGATGCAAATCTCCAATTTATGCGGAAGAATTTGCAAAATCAGCAGACGGCACGCCATGCGGTTTTTTAGTATAATGCGCACGAAGGACGAATCACGTCCATATGAAAGGATTGCAGGTTATGAAAAAGGCGATTATCAGCTCGGGAAGACTCTGCGCGTGTGTTGGTGGATTGGCGGCTTTGATGCTTCTTGCTGTCTCGAAGGCGCATGCGGCGTCGTATGACGACTATGTGAAGCTGACGGCAGACGACCCCTCGACAGGGGCGACATCGTCGTTCTTCGCCAACATCGAAGGAAGGTGGAAGAAGAACGGTGTCACGGAAGCACAGGGACCTCATGCGGGAGAGAAGTATTACGTTTCGGAATACCGCCTTGCCACGTCCAATGTCACGGCAACTGCCGCAAATCCGGTCGCGTATGTGTTCGGAGGGGATGAACTCGTTCTTGGCGGCAGACTTCAGGTCGTTTTGAAGCGCAGCAATGCGGCTGCGGAGGATGCCGTCGTTCGCATCGGCAATTTGGAAATTCTCGGCAAC
>JBGUVV010000393.1:0-13500 GCA_045220525.1 Kiritimatiellia bacterium | reverse complement strand
GCGGAGGACCTGAAGACCGTGTGGGTGCAGGCTACCATTCCGGAGGCCGACGTCGGCAACATCAAGGTAGGCCAGCCAGTCACGTTTACGGCCGACGCCTACAGGCGCAAGTTCAAGGGCAAGGTCCGCCAGATACGCCTCGCTTCGACCACGACCTCGAACGTGGTCACGTATCCGATCATCATAGAGGCCGAGAACCCCGGGGAGATGCTCTTCCCCGGCATGACGGCCACGCTTTCGATAGAGACGGCCCGCGCCGACGACGCCGTGGTGGTCTCGGCCGCCGCCTTCCGCTTCCGCCCCAAGGAAGCCGACCTCCCTGCCGGCGAGGTGCCGCGCGGGCGCAAGATATGGATTCTCGGCGACGATGGGCGGCTTGAGCCGCATCTCGTCAGCGAGGGCGTCTCTGACGACTCGTTCACCCAGCTGCTCGAGGCCGAGGGCCTTGAGGGCAAGTCCGCCGTCGTCGGATACGAGACGGCCACTACGCTTGCGAAGAAGGAAGACGACCCGACGAATCCGTTTATGCCGAAGTTCAAGAGGCATGGCACGAAGGGCACGGCGCCTGAGCCGAAGAAGGAAGGCGCGCCGAAGTTTGGCAAATGAGCCACCTCATAGAAATCCGCGACTTGCGCAAGACGTATGATGCCGGCGACGAGCCGGTGCATGCGCTTGACGGCGTTTCCACGGTAATGGACAACGGCGAGTTCGTCGCCATAATGGGAGCCTCCGGCTCCGGAAAGTCGACGCTCCTCAACATCCTCGGCTGCCTCGATACGCCCACGAGCGGATCGTATCTTCTCGACGGGCTCGAAGTCTCGCGCCGCAGCCGCCGGGAGCTTGCCGAGATTCGCAACAGGAAGCTTGGCTTCGTCTTCCAGAACTTCAACCTTTTGCCGCGCATGAGCGCGATAGAGCAGGTGGAGCTCCCAGACCTCTACATGGGCAGGCTCTCACGAAACGAACGCCGCCGGAGGGCCGTGTCGCTCTTAAGGCGCGTCGGCCTCGGCGGGCGCACGGGGCACACGCCGGCACAGCTCTCGGGCGGCCAGCAGCAGCGCGTTGCGATAGCGCGCGCGCTCATGAACGAGCCGCCCGTCCTTTTCGCCGACGAGCCGACGGGCAACCTCGACACGAAAAGCTCCATCGAGATCATGAACCTTTTTACGGAGCTTTCCAACGAGGGCATAACGATCATCATGGTGACGCACGAGGACGACATCGCCGCATACGCGAAGCGCCACCTCGTGATGAAGGACGGAAAGCTCGTTAGGGACGTGCGCGGCGCGGATGTCGGGGGAGGCAAGGCGTGAACGTCGGGATGATATTCAAGGTGGCCATCCTCGCCATCCTGCGCAACAAGACGCGGAGCCTCCTTACTTGCATCGGCATCATCGTCGGCATCGCCGCCGTCATTTCCGTGCTGGCGATCGGGAGGGGCGCGCAGGCGGCGATGGTGAAGGAGATTTCGTCGATGGGCAACAACCTCCTCATGGTCTTCCCAGACAGGAACAGGAAGGGCGCGGTGAGGACGGGCATGGGTTCCGGCCAGACCATGACGGCCGGCGACGCGGAGGCGATCAAGCGCGAGCTTGGCCACCTCGTGTCGGCCGTGTCCCCGTCGGTCAACGTGAACTCGCAGATCGTGAGGGAGAACAGGAACTGCAACACGAGGGTCAGCGGCGTCTCCTTCGACATGCCGGAGATCAGGAGCTGGGAAGTCGCGGAGGGGCGCTTCTTCGAGGAGTCGGAGCAGCGCAACTACTCACGCGTATGCGTGATCGGCACGACGGTCAAGAACAACCTCTTCCGCGACGACGAGGATCCGGTCGGGAAGGTCGTCCGCATAGGGGCGATGCCGTTCAAGATTGTAGGCGTCTTCGCGTCGAAGGGCGCGAACGGCTGGGGGCAGGACCAGGACGACGTCGTCATGGCCCCATACACCACCGTCGGCCGCGTGCTCCAGCGCTCGCAGTTCCGCGCCATAAACATGATGAACATCTCCCTCCACACCATGGACGACGTGGAGGAGGCCAAGCGCGAGGTGGG
Organism: Kiritimatiellia bacterium; assembly: GCA_045220525.1. Lineage (GTDB taxonomy): Bacteria > Verrucomicrobiota > Kiritimatiellia > RFP12 > UBA1067 > UBA1067. Next base: position 11,451 of record JBGUVV010000393.1, on the reverse strand, counting down.
GGCGCTCCTGCGACAGCGCCACAGGCTCGCTGACTACGAGGACAACGACTTCGAGACGCGCGACACCACGGAGATAATGAACACGGTAGGGTCGGTGTCGTCACTGATGACCGTCCTCCTTGCGGCCGTCGCCGCGATTTCCCTCCTCGTAGGCGGCATCGGCATAATGAACATCATGCTCGTCTCTGTCACCGAGCGCATCAAGGAGATCGGCCTCAGGATGGCCATAGGCGCGACTCCGGCTTGCATACTCTGGCAGTTCCTCCTCGAGGCGGTCGTCCTCTCCACTGTCGGCGGAGCGCTCGGCGTCGTGCTGGGCGTGGTCGCGGCGAACATGATCGGCGAGATAAACAACTGGCCCATAGCCATCGAGGTCTCGAGCGCGGTCGGGTCGTTCTTCTTCTCCGCGTTCGTCGGCATGTTCTTCGGCTTCTACCCGGCATACAGGGCGTCGAAGCTAAACCCGATAGACTGTCTGAGGTATGAATGACGGCGGCGTATTATGGTATAATACGCAGAAAATTTTTCTGAAAGGATTCAAATGGACACTGCACAGCCTGGGCATAAACTGATGGAGATGGCCGCGCGCATTCGCGAGATGCGCGAGATAATCGGCTACACACCCGCGCAGATGGCCGAGAAGACGGGCGTTTCCGTCGAGGACTACGAGGCAGTGGAGGCGGGGCGGCTCGACCCGACGTTCAACTTCCTGCACCAGTGCGCAATCGCGTTCGGCATCGACATCAACGCCCTCCTGGAGGGCCATAGCGCGCACCTCTCCGGCTACGAGGTGACCCGCGCAGGGCAGGGACCGCTCACGGCTCACGAGTCACACATGGACATCCGCAACCAGGCGGCCATGTTCCAGAACAGGCTCGGCACTCCCTACTGGGTGACTTACAAGTACGACCCCGATCTCCTCGACAAGCCGATTTCCACGACGACCCACGCAGGGCAGGAGTTCGACATGGTCCTCAAGGGGTCGATGAAGATCCGCGTCGGCGACCACGTTGAGGAGCTTCACGAGGGCGACTCCATCTACTACCGCTCGTCTACTCCGCACGGAATGCTGGCGACCGACCCGAACGGCGTCACCTTCCTCGCGATGGTGATGGCCGGCGAGGACGGCGACAGCCACCTCGGCCTCGAGACCGTGCGCCCGCGCAACGAGAAGGTGCCGCTTGTCGTGGATCGCTTCGTCGAGACGGAGGAGAGCGCGTCCGGCCACCTCGAGCACGTCCGCTTCAAGAACACGGAGAACTTCAACTTCGCCTTCGACATCATCGACGGCATCGCGGCGAAGTTCCCGGAAAAGCTCGCGATGCTGCACGTGAGCAACGACTTGACCGAGCGCAGGTTCACGTTCCGCGAGATAAGCGACATCTCAAACCAGATGGCCAACTACTTCCTCTCCCTCGGGATCGGGAAGGGCGACAAGGTTCTTTTCATCCTCAAGCGCCACTGGCAGTATTGGCCCGCCGCACTCGCGCTCCACAAGATAGGCGCGGTCGTCATCCCCGCGGTGAGCCAGCTCCTGGTCCACGACCTCACCTACCGCCTCAAGGCGGCCGACGTCAAGGCGCTCGTCTGCACGGCGGACGGCGACGTCGCGCACCAGGCGGAACTTGCGGAGGCGGAGCTTGCGAAGGAGAAGCCCGGCTACGGAGTCATGAAGCTTGTAGTGAACGGAGACCGCGAGGGCTGGCGCAGCTTCGACAGGGAATACGTCGGCTTTCCGCGCGTATTTGGGCGCGGACCCGACTCCCCCGGCGGCAAGGACCCGATGCTCATGTTCTTCACGAGCGGCACGACAGGCTATCCCAAGATGGCGCTCCACAGCCACCTCTACGGCCTCGGCCACTTCGTCACGGCGAAATACTGGCACCAGATAGAGCGCGACGGGCTCCACTTCACTATTTCCGAGACTGGCTGGGCGAAGGCGAGCTGGGGCAAGTTCTACGGCCAGTGGATGTGCGAGGGGGCTCTCTTCGTCTATGACTTCGACCGCTTCCACGCGGAGACGATCCTGCCGATGTTCGCAAAGTTTGGCATCACCACGTTCTGCGCGCCGCCTACGATGTACCGCATGCTCATCAAGGAGGACATCTCGAAATACGACTTCTCCTCCGTGAAGCACGCGACTACGGCGGGCGAGGCGCTGAACCCGGAGGTCTTCACGCAGTTCAAGCGCGTGACTGGGCTTTCCATCTACGAGGGCTTCGGGCAGACCGAGACGACGTGTGCGCTCGGAACCCTCTTCGGCGACGAGATCAAGCTTGGCGCGATGGGCAAGCCCATCCCTGACTACGGCATCGACCTCGTGGACGCCGACGGGCATTCCGTCCCCGCTGGCGAACACGGCGAGATAGTCGTGAGGACGCCGCGCTCCAATCCGCACCCCGGCATATTCGTCGGCTACTACAAGGACGAGGAGAAGACGGCGGAGGCGTGGAGGCAGGGCTGCTACCACACGGGCGACGTCGCATGGAAGGACGAGGACGGCTACTTCCACTACGTCGGCCGCGCCGACGACGTGATCAAGTCGTCCGGCTACCGCATAGGTCCCTTTGAGATAGAGAACGTCATAATGGAGCTTCCGTATGTCGTCGAGTGCGGCGTCTCGGCTGCCCCCGACCCCGTGCGCGGGCAGGTCGTCAAGGCGACGATCAAGCTCGTGAAGGGCAAGGAGCCGAGCGAAGAGCTCAAGAAGGAGATACAGGAATACGTGAAGACGCACACCGCGCCCTACAAGTATCCCCGCATCGTCGTCTTCAGCGACGAGCTCCCGAAGACGGTCTCCGGAAAGATAATGAGGAACAAGCTGTAGGCGAGGAGCTTGCGAGGCCATGGAATTTCCCGTAAAACTCGAGCGCCCCATCGTGATCTTCGACTTGGAGACCACGGGGCTATTCCCGCGCAAGGACCGCATCGTCGAGATCGCCGCGGTAAAGGTGAACCCCGACGGCACGGAGGAGACTCTTGAGAGGCTTCTCAACCCCGCGATGCCGATTCCCGCGGAGGCGACGGCGGTGCACGGGATATCCGACGCCGACGTAAAGGACTGCCCCACGTTCGCCGAGGCCGCGGAGGAGATATACGCGTTCTTCGAGGGGTGCGACGTATCTGGCTTCAATTCCGACCGCTACGACATACCATGCCTCGAATCCGAGTTCCTGAGGGTCGGGCGCAACCTCGGCGCGGCGGTCGTGAACCGCATCGACGTGCAGAGGATATACCACAAGATGGAGCCGAGGGACCTTTCCTCCGCGCTGCAGTACTACTGCGGGCGCTCGCACGTCGGCGCGCACGGCGCGCTCGCGGACGCGAAGGCTACGAGGGACGTCCTTGCCGCGCAGCTTGCGCGCGCCGCCGCCGCGGAAGGCGGCGACCGCTACGCAGAGCTCAAGGGCAAGACGATTGCGGAGATAGACGAGTATCTCGTGCCCCACGACCCCCTGAACGCCGACCGCGCCGGGATGTTCCGTTGGCGCGACGGGCAGCTTTGCGTGAATTTCGGGAAGAAGAAGGGCGAGACGCTGAAGTCGATAATGCTCAACGAGCCGAACTTCCTGAGGTGGATTTTGAAGGGCGACTTCGACACGGACGTCAAGGCCATCGCCGCCGACGCGCTTGAGGGCCGTCTTCCGAAGCCCCCGGCATGACAGGCCCCTACATCCTCTGGGACTGGAACGGGACGCTCCTTGACGACACCGGGGCGGCCCTGGCCACGCTCAACAAGATGCTCGTCCGCCGCCATCGCCCGCAGATCGGGATGGATTTCTACCTCGACAACTTCGGCTTCCCCGTGAAGCCGTTCTACGAGTCAATCGGGGTGTGCCTCGAAAACGAGGACTGGGACGCGCTTGCGAGGGAATACCACGACATCTACGCCAAGGAGGACAAGCGCCTCAACGCCCAGGCGTTCGAAGCCCTTGAGGCAGTCAAGGCGAGAGGCGTCGGGCAGTCCGTCATCTCCGCACTGAGGCAGGACCTCCTTGACGAGATAACGGCAAGGCTCGGGGTGGCGCGTTTCATGGACTTTATCTACGGAGTCGACAACCTCGACGGCAAGAGCAAGGTGGAGCGTGCGCGAGAGCTTGTCGAAAGGCTTGCCAGGGAAGGCCTCGTCGAAAATCCCGGCGACGCCGTGCTCGTCGGCGACTCGCTCCACGACAAGGAAGTCGCCGATGCCGTCGGCGCCCGCTGCGTCCTGTGCGCACAGGGCTCGCACGCCTACTGGCGCCTTGCGGCCGTCGCGCCGACCGGCAGGACGCTGCCAGAGGCCGTCGCCTTGGCCTTCAAAGCCTGAGCAGATGCTTCCTTAGGGCGATGGCGACGGCTTCGGTGCGGTTCGCCGCGCCGAGCTTTGCGAAGATCGTGTTGACGTGCCCCTTGACGCGGTCTTCGCGGATCCCGAGCTCGTGGGCGATGTCCTGGTTTGTGAGGCCGCGCGTCATGCCTTCGAGAATCTCCATCTGGCGCGGAGTGAGCGCCTTCGCCGGCGGGTCTTCCTCCATGAGGCGCTCGACCTCGTCAGATATCGCCCGTCCTCCTGCCGCGACTGTTCGGAGGGCCTTTACGAGCTGGTCGTTCGGCGAGTTCTTCATCAGCGCCCCGGAAGCCCCGGAGTTGAGGGCGTTCGCTATCCCGTCGGAAGTGCCGAAAGTCGTCAGTATGAGTATCTTCGTCTCCGGCAGCGCAGCGTGGATTTCGGCGGTGGCCTCTGCGCCGTCCTTCTTTGGCATCATGAGATCCATGATCACGACGTCGGGCTTTAGCTTCAACGCCTTTTTGACGGCCATCTCGCCGTCTTCGGCGTCGCCTACGATCTCGAATCCTTCCTGGGTGCCAAGCAGCGAAGCGAGGCCCATCCTGACAATGGCGTGGTCGTCGGCTATGAGTATTCTGGTCGGTTTCATGGGTTGTTGTGCTTTTGGCTTGATACGAAGAGCTTCACGACGATCTTCGCTCCTTTTCCCGGCGACGACTCTATCCTCATCTCGCCGTTGAACTGGTTCACGCGCTCGCGTATGCCCTGAAGCCCGAAGTGGCCTTGCAGGACGCCGGGGCATGTCTCGGGGTCGAATCCGCACCCGTCGTCTCCGACCGAGAACTGAAGGACGCCGCCTTCAAGACTCCCGGCGATCTTGACCGACGACGCGCCGCCATGCCTGACGGCGTTCTGGACGAGTTCGCGCAGTATGCGCATCAGGACGTGGGCCGTGTCGTCGGCAAGCTCCCTGCGCGGCACGTTGAACCTGATGGAGAGGTTGACGTCGGAGACGAGAGGCGCGATGGTGCGCCTGATGGCTTCGTTCAGGTCGGCTTCCTCGAGCGCGCGGCTCCTCAGGTCCCATAGGCAGTTGCGCAGCTCGTTCCTGCACGACTGCAACGTGCGCGCGGCCATGCCGAGGTGGCTTAGCATCCCGTCGAGGTCCTTGCGGGATAGCTGCTCCGCGGAGTCGAGCTCGAGCGAGACGCCCGTCAGGTTCTGCGCGATGGTGTCGTGGAGCTCCACGGCGATGCGCGTTCGCTCCTGGACCTTCAGCTTCGACTCCTCCTGCGAAAGACGCGAATGCATCAGCTCTCGCCCGCGCTTGTCGGCGAGACGCCTAAGGAGGACGTTCCAGAGAAGGATTGCCGCAAGTGCCGCGACGAGCGCGGCGACGAGGATGGCGAGTCTTCCGGGGGTCCACCAAGGCGGAGGCGCGAGGACCTTCACGTCCAAAGGCGTGCGGACTACGAGGACGACCTCGCGTATGCGAGGCAGCGGCTCGTTCGGGTGCCAGCTGTCGGTCTTCACGATGCAGGTGCCGGATATTTCGGCCTTGCTGCCGATTTCAAGGCCCTTGATCGCGTCCGGTGTTGCGCTGGCGTCGACGGTCATCGTAAAGTCGCCGCACTGCAGGCGCACGATCCCGTCGTGCGCCACGGAGGAGGGGACTCCCGTAACCAGTCCGCGCAGGGAAATTGCCTTGCCGTGGAATTTAGGGTTGATTTCGCTGTGGCCGTTGCGGGTGAATATCTCGGCGGCATTGGTCGGCTCCGGCTTCTCCGGCTCGCGCCTGCTCGCCCCTGATTGCTTGCACCATATGGCCCGGCGAAGGTTGACGCGGTAGAGGTCCGTGTCCGGGAGCCCCGCGACTTCTACTAAGTCCCCGCATGTCGGAGGTGGCCCGTTCGCCAGACTTGCGTTGAGGATGGCGCCGTCATCCATCTTGATTGCGAAGCTGAGTTCCTGCCAGACGGCGATTACTGCGCCCATGGCGGAATGGCGCCCGAGGTTCACCAGTTGTTCGTTGTCGCAGACGTTGATTGATGCTATCGAGGGGACGGAGAAGGGGTCTTTCGGCGGAGGCTTGAGGATCTCAATGTTATCTATCGAGCGCATGTTGATTTCTGATCGACTCAACCGCCTAAATCCGCTGAAAAACGGCGAGTAGCATCCGATGGCGCGGACTTCTGCACCAATGAGGTTGGCGAGCTTGTCCCTGTGTTTTTCGTCTTCATTGACTGCAAGCCCAATCGACCGCCCATCCGCCGAGACGATGATATGCTGATATAGGTGGTCGATTTCGTCGCTGAAGACATCTCGCACCGTGCCTCGTATCCGGATAGGTTGCCACTCGTATTTTCCTGCGAGAACGTCGTCGATCGTTGCGTCTGTCGGCGGCTCTGGGGCGGTGTGGCCGACGACGGCAATATCAAAGCAGTCGGCATTGACGAATCCGTTGGCAATGTCATTTGTGAGCGCGACTGTTCGACCGTGCGCTCTGATTCTGTCTCCGTCACGGATGAATGACCTGGGCCAGAAGGTCTTGTCCACGAGCTTGATGTAGCCGTCGGCCGCCTTGGCCACGAAATCCTTGCTCCGATGCCACGTGCCCTGGACGACGGTCGCGTCAAGGGTGAACTCTACGTCTGCGGAACCATCAAAGCCGAGGCACTGCATGAGGTCCGTCGCATTAGTCACCACGCTTCCGCACCAGGCGGCAGCTGGCGCAAGCGCAAGAATTATTAAGGGCAATCGCACGAAGTGCATTATACCATAAAAGGGCCTGCTTCACCCCCGCCCCCAAAAGGGGGCGGGGCGGGGGGTCTTTCGCGGGGTTCCCAAATCGTTATTCCCAAAATTTTGTCCCCTAACTTGCATAATGCAGGATAGGGGCTAAAAAATGCAGCGCCGAAAAGTGTCCCCTAATTTGCATATTGCAGAATAGGGGATACTTTTGATATACTAAACACATCTCATCTGGGAGGAAAGGAGTTTGTCATGTTCTTTGGCCGCGAGGACATTTTGCAAAAACTCGATGCATTGCTTGGAAAGCATGTCGCCTCGTTGGTGACATGTAGGGGGCGTCGCCGTATCGGCAAATCGACGCTCATTGAGCAATTTGCCAAGAACAATGATGCAAGGTTTATCAAGATAGAAGGGGTTCGTCCAACGGAACGAACGTCGAACGAGACAGAACTCCGAAGCTTTGCAGAGCAGCTTGCTCTTCAGACCGATGCCGAGTCTTCGCTCCCCGACAATTGGCTTGCCGCATTCAAGCGGCTTGACCGTGAGATAAAAGACGACGCATTGACAGTTGTCCTCCTTGACGAGATTTCCTGGATGGGGCGATACGACGACCTCTTTGCGGATTCGATCAAGATCGCCTGGGACAACATGTGGAAGAAGCACGACCGCCTGATTCTTGTTTTATGCGGGAGCGTCTCCAGTTGGATAAAGGAGCACATCGTCGACAGCGCGGCGTTTGTCGGAAGACGATCCTGCGATTTGATCGTTCGCGAGCTGCCGCTTAAGGAGTGTGTGAAATTCTGGGGCCGTGAAATCGAACGTATCGATTTGAAGGAGATAGTTGACGTTCTTTCGGTGACTGGTGGCGTGCCGCGTTATCTGGAAGAGGTGAATCCATCCCTTTCCGCCGGGGAGAACATTCGACGCATGGCGTTTTCGCATGACGGCGTCCTGCGGAACGACTTTGACGAAATGTTCAACGATGTCATAACCAAACAGCCGGACTTTACGGCCAAGGTATTGCGCTGTCTCGTAGATGGCCCGCGCACGGCGGCAGAGGTGGCGAGGAAAATGAAGCAAAGCAAAGGCGGTCGAATCACGAATGCCCTTGAACGTCTGGTCGAGGCCGGGTTTGTCATGTCCGACAAGGGTAAAAATCCTGAAACGGGTGAGGAGCTTCGCGAAAACCGATACCGCATGAGCGACAACTATTGCCGATTCTACCTGAAGTTCATCGAGCCGGCAAAGACGGTGATTGATCGCGACGAGTACGAGTTCGCGGGCTTGGATGCATTGGAGAATGTCGATTCGGTCATGGGACTGGCCTTTGAGAATCTTGTCGTCAACAATTACCATGAACTCGTTCCGTATTTGCACCTGAAGGGTACCGTCATCACATCGGCCACGCCGTATTTGCGCAAGGGGTCGAGTGCAAGCCGCGGACGTAAGGGGTGCCAGGTCGATTTGCTTGTTCAGACCAGAAAGTCGCTTTGCTTCGTTGAAGTAAAACGGAAGAAGGAAATCACGAGGGCGGTCATCGACGAGATGAACAGCAAGGTTTCGGCGGTGAAGCGTCCAGAGGGAATGTCGGCTTTCGTTGCGTTGGTTTATTTCGGTTCTTTGTCGCCTGTCGTTGCGGCGGACGGGTATTTCTCGGCTATAGTGCCATTCCGTCGGTTGCTTGGCCTGTAGCGTATAGTGCCCCCAGACCCCTAACCCTGCCCCTGCCCCCCCCCGCCCCCTTTTGGGGGCGTGTTCAAACGCACCCTTTGTTTGGTAAAATGGCGACCAAAGGAGTGTTTGCATGAAAGCGTTCAAAGTCTTTTCGCAGGTGTTTTGTTCCGCATCTTGCGCGGTGGCGTTCGCAACCGCGTCATACGGCGGCACGCTGACCGTCAAGTTCGGCTCGGCGATGGAGGTAATCGAGGGTGGCGTCACCAACACGTACGCCAAGAACGATACCTTCGTTCCGACCGCGATTCCCTGCATCTACAAGATGCGCCCGGGCGGCCTGGCCGAAAGCCAGCGCACGTTCGCCGTCACCGGAACGGACCAGATAAGGAGCGCGAATGTCTATCGGTTCCCGGTTTATGGTGACGGCAACTGGGTGCGCGTCGCGCTCAACCCGTATCCGTCGTCCGACACGACCGTGACGCTGACTGGTATCAAGGCGACTGGCACCTTCTACGTTGACGCCGAACGCGGCAACGACGACTGGGACGGCAAGGCGGACTACGAACACCGCGACGAGTCCGTCAGCAAGGGGCCGAAGAAGACGCTTCAGGCGGCAAACGACGCCGCCACCGGCAACTATCCGATCGTCCTTGCCGCGCCAGGAAGATACGACGAAGGTGGCGCAGTGGCAACATACGGATCCGGCAGCAGCGCAAGTTCAAGCAACCGCCGCCTCTTTTCCTCCAAGAACATCGGCTTCATAGCGACCGAAGGGGCGGAGAACACATTCATCGTCGGCGCGCCAGACCCGACGACCGGCGGCAACGGCGCCGACGCCGTGGGCGGCGTTTTCATGAAGACCACGTCCAACCCCTCCTTCATCCAGGGCTTCACAATCACCGGGTGCTACTCGCCGGCAAGCCAGACGGGAATCGGGCATTACGGCTCCGCATTCTGCGGCAGCGGCTCGTACCGTTCCTATTGCCTCGACTGCGTCATCTCCAACAACTATGCCGTCACGAAATATCCGGCGACATGCTACGGCGTCATTCAGCGGTCGAAAATCATGGAGAACGAGTCGCGCGATAATACCACGTTTAACGGCTGGTTCTCCTCGTGCGTTTTCGCAGGCAACCGAATTACCGGCAGCGACGGCACGAGCGTCGCGTACGCCATCCACAACCAATCCTACACGTATTTCTGCACATACGACCTGCGCAATGCGAACCAGCCTTCGGGACGTAAAAGACTCGATGGCGACAACACGCTGCTCCGCGAGGGTCTTGTCTATGGTCTGACGGACAAAACGACAATCTCGTCAGCCGCCTGGTTCGACAGCCAGGCCATCGACAATCCGATCTTCGCAGATGCCGATGCGCGAGACTACAGGCTTGGCGCGCTCTCGCCTGCGATTGACGCGTGTTCGTATGAGTCCAATCTTTCAGCCGCATCGCGGATTGTGATGACGGCGGATATCGACGGACGGATGCCTGTTCTTCACGACGGCATGATGCGGCTTGGCGCGGTATGGAACGAGCCGCCGCTGCCCGTCACGGTCCTTTATGGACAGAGCGGCGGGATGTCGGTCTCAGGCGCGAGCCTTGGCACGAACATCGTCTCGACCGCCGGTGAAATCACCGTGACGGCGACGGATGCCGCGACGCGCCAGTTCCTCGGCTTCGAGGTGAACGGCGAGATGGTGTCGGCACCAAGCGGCTCGTATTCATTCACCCCGTCCACTGCAGCTGGAAGCGTGACGAAGGTGAAGGCGATCTACGACACGGAGTGGTACGTCGATTGCGTAAACGGGAACGATGCAAATCCCGGCTCGGCGGCAAGTCCGAAGGCGACCATCCGCGCCGCGACGACAAACGCCATAAGCGGCGACGTGATCCACGTCGCTCCGGGTACATACGGCGCGGCGGAAGGGGACAACCGTACGTCTGAGACCGCCACTGCGGGCTTTCGCGTTATTCTGCCAGAAGGCGTCACGCTCGTTGGAACGGAAGGCGCCGAGAATACATTCATCGTCGGCGCGAAAGCCCCGGAGGAGGACATTGACAACGCTACCTACGGCACGGGGTCGAATGCAGTCCGTTGCGTGTATGCGAGAAACGGCGCGACAATTCGCGGCTTCACGCTGACTGGCGGCCGCGGCGTCGGCGCATCGTCCGGAAGCAATGCGGGCGCGGGGTTCTATTCGAGGGAGGCTCTTGGGGCGACTGTCGAGGACTGTGTCATCTCCAACAACTATGCCTACAAAAATACGATCTATCAGGCTAAAGTGCGTCGCTGTCGCATTATCGACAATGGAGGTGGGAACATTAGTACTACTGACGCGGTCTGCCCGGCGGGATATGGGTGCGACTACATTGGATGCATCATCGACAAGAACAAGGGCATCGCCACGATCGGAAGACCAGTGCGCGTCGAATCCTGCACGATCGGACCTGCAAACGGGCTGTACAGCGGCGGCAGTGCGCAGGTGCTGCATACGACCTTGGCTGCCGGGCATAGATGCGTCGTGAACTCCGTCTTTCTCAGGAGTGACGACCGATGGTATGGAACTGTCTATGCAACGAACTGCATCTTCAGGTGCGGCGAGAAGACCGACTTGAGCGCGGGAAACTGCAGCAACTGCCTGTTCAGCACGGCGGCTTCGCTTACAGACTACAAGCCGAATCCCGGCAGCAAGGTGATTGACGCGGGCGACAATGCGCTGGTGAGCGGAGATCTTGAAGGTGCGAGGGACATTC
>JBGUVV010000392.1:0-13163 GCA_045220525.1 Kiritimatiellia bacterium | reverse complement strand
TGGGTCGCCGCGAGTGCGGGAAACTCATTCCGGTTTTGCTCGCTACAACTTTTCCGGTTTTGAAATCTACACGACAGCGGCAGAATCTGACGTGACGCGATTATGGTATAATACACATTATGGAGGTTTCGTTCATCCGCCGAAAGTTCAACGCCATGCTTAGCGTGGCGACAGTCACGATGTCGGTCAACTACATCGTGATGCTTTCGGGCTCCGTCATCGTCGGCAACCTCGTTGGTGCGGACGGGCTCTCGGCCGTCAGCGCCTGCACGCCGATATTCGGCATCGCAAGCTTCATCGCCTCCCTCCTCTCCGTCGGCACGGGCCTTGTGTTTTCCCATGCCATGGGAGCGTTCGACGACCGCCGGGCGGGCGGTATATTCACGCAGTCGTTCATTCTCGCGATTGTCTTTGGCGCGACGATTGCCGTCGCAATGGCGATAGGGCGCGAAGTCTTCCTCGACTTCACCCAGGTCACGGGAGCCGTCCGCGCTCAGGCCGACTCGTACTGGACATGGCAAATGGTGGCGATGGCCCTGACGCCGATGGTCCTACTGATGGAGGCGCTTGTCTATGCAGATGGCGACGGCACGGTAGCGGCGGCGGCCGGCATATGCCACGTGGCCGGCTCCATAGCGTTCTCCGTCCTCTTCACAAAGCTGACGGGCTCTGCAGGCGGCGCTTCGGCCGGCACCGCGCTCACGATGATCCTTGTATCCGCCGTCGCCTCGCTCCATTTCCTGCGAAAGAACAACCACCTCAAGTTCATCCGCCATTGGTCAGCAAGGGACTTTGGCGCAACGTGCGCAGGCTCGCTCCCCGACGCCTCGATATACCTTTGCTGGGGACTCTTGATCATGCTCGTGAACAAGGTTACGGTGGTCAAGTTCGGCGAGGGGCTCTTGCCGATTGTCGCGCTTGCGGCAAGCGTAGTCGAGTTCTCGATCATCTTCGACGGAGTCGGCGAGGCGCTTATCCCCTTGGGCGGCATGTACATGGGCGAGGGGAACTCGGCCGCGCTCAGGCGCCTTGCGAACCACTCGGCGCTGGTGGCTACGATGGAGGGCGTCGTCTGCGGAATCGTCTTTGCGGTTGCAGCGCCCGTCATCGCGCCTCTCTACGGCATACGCGGATCTGCCGCGCATCTTCTTCCCGAAGCGGTGTCGATGATCCGAATCCTGGCCTGCGCCATGCCCTTCATGGGCTTTTTGATGATGGTCAACACCCACTTCCTGATTGTCCGCCACGTGCCGCTTGCAGTCTCCGTCACGTACATGAAAGACCTAATACTGCCAGGCCTCATGATATTCCCCTGCATTTACGTCTGGGGTTTCAGCGGGATGTGGATCGGCTTCGCAATAGGCTATGCACTGGCCGCCGCATATCCGTTCCTCTTCGTCCTCGTCCGCCACGGCAAGGGCGGCTTCCCGTGGCTCATAGACGATGACGGAGGAAAGATATTTGACTTCGCGTTGCGCCTCGCGCCTGACGCCATAGTCGCCGCGCGCGACCGCATCGCGAGATACCTGTCAGGCCGCGGCATCACGAAAAGCGTCGTCGAGCGCGTGATGTCGGCCGTAGAGGAGACGGGCCTCATATCCGCGGCAAAACAAGCGGGCGCAATCGCGGAATACACCGTATTCATCAACCATCCCGGCCTCGTGCGCGTCGTGACGCGAGACACCGGAAAGGCGTTCGACGTTACGGCCGCCTCCACTCGACTCTCATCGTTCGCCGACGAACGGCGATATCTAAACACACTAAACTGCAACCGATCAGAATACATCTTCAGGACATAGCGACGACATGACATTTGGCAACATCAAGTTTACTGGTTTTCTAAGCGCGGCGACAAGCGTGTTCGTCGCCGAGTATGCGATAATAACCTCAGACGCCATCCTTGCTGGGCGCGTCCTGAACGAGACAGCGCTTGGCGCCATCGCCCTGCTCCTGCCAGTATTCATGGCCTGCTCGTTCTGCATAGGGCTGGTCGCCGTAAGCACGGCAATGCTCTGCTCCGACGCGCTGGGGAAGCTCGAACGCGACCGCGCAAACGTCTTGGCAGGGCAGGGACTGATCGTCATGCTCGCCGTCGGCGCAGCGCTTGCGCTGTCCATACCGCTTTTGACAGGCCCGTATCTCTCGTTCATGGCGCCCGACGGAGGCGAGGTGACAGCGCTCGCAAGCGCGTTCGCGCGCTGGATGCCGATTACCATGGTCGTCGGGGCTCTCGATATTCTGCTCATTGACATAGTCTACGTCTTCGGAGGCGAGAGGGAATGCGTGATCTCCTGCGCAACGCAGATATTAGTCAACATAGTGGCCTCATACGGCCTCTGCGCGGGGCTGTGGGGGCTTCCAAATCTCGGCATTTCCGGCATTTCCGTCGGCACGTCTGTTGCATGCGTTGTCGGCATACTGCAGCTTCTCCCGTTCGTCCTGCGTAGGAAAGGCGGGCTTAGGCCCGTATTCCGCTGGAACCCGCAGACAATCCTCGAGGCCGTCCGGGCCAATGTCGGCGAGGTGAGCTCGGGGTTCTTCCACACGTTCCTCTTCCTGGCCATCGCCAAATACATGGTCGTGCGCCACGGCGTCGATTCGCTGCCGATTGCCACGGTCGTCTTCTGCGTCATACGCCTGACCGTCTTTTTCCGAGGAGCAGGCATGGCGCTCAGGATGATCGAGCCGATATATCACAGCGAGGGAAACCGGCTGGCGGCAAAGCGGCTCGTGAGGTTCGCCTCCGTCGTCTCGCTGTCCGAGAGCATGCTGTTAATGGGCATCGTCCTCATAGCCCCTGAGCTCATCACCTCCCTCTTCGACATCACCGACCCAGAGCTTGCCGCCTCCACAGTGCGCGCGATCCGACTTGTCGTCATCGGCCTCGCGGGCTACGCCATTTCCTATCCGCTCTGTGTCCACTTCATGTGCACAGGGTCGCCTGTCCGCTCGATTGCGCTGTCGTTGCTGGCGTTCTTTGGCGTTCCAGCCGCGCTGCTCTTCGCGTTCGGCGCAATATACGGCATGGTCGGCGTGTTTCTGGCCGTCGCCGTGGGGCCGCTTGCCTCCCTCGCAGCGTTCCTGCTCGTCTTCCGCCGCCGCACCTCCGGCCCGACGGCTCGCATGTGGTCGCTCACGCTTGACCGCGGCGAAAAGGCGGAGCTAGTCATCGGCAACGTGCGCGACGCGCTGCAGGAAACGTGCCCCGGCAATTCGACCAAGCGGACAACCGACGTGCTGATGCTGGCGCTGAAGCGGCTGCACGAGCGCAACGGCGACAGCTGCCGCGTAGAGGTGTCCTTGCTGTTCGGAAAGGAAAACATCGAGCTGATCTTGCGCGACGACGGCGTGCTCAAGGCGCTGGACGACCTGGGGCTTCCAGTAGTCCACGTGCCCGCAGGACGCTTCAACCGCAATGTGTTCACCGTGCCAATCGGCGCCGCGAGCCGTTCGCTTTCGACGCACAAGAAAGGCGGCCGCTACATCGTCATGCGCGGCAAGGACGTCGCGATAGAGGATGTCGAGGCCATCATCGCGCTCGACAGGGAGTCTTTCGCCGAGGCGTACCAAGTTGCGCCAGAGCAGGATGTAGAGCTCTTTAAGGCGAATCGCGAGAACGGACTGGTCATAAAAGACTCCAAGACAGGAGAAGTCGTCGCCTACTCGATGCTCCTCCCTGTACGCGAGGAAATATACGACCACATACTCACCGGCAAGTTCATCGACACGGCGCTTACGCCGGACATGGTGCTGAGTCTTGATAGCCCGGGGATATACCGCATGTACTTCGCCTCGATCGTGATTCATCCTGCACATCGCGGAGCCTCCCTCCTACTTACGATGTTCGACGCGATGGTCGATGACTTCGTGTCACTCGCCGAGCGCGGGATCTTCGGGGCGAGCCTCGCGGCAGACGTGGTTTCGCAGGATGGAGAGAAGTTTGCAAAGCTCTTCGGCCTCAGCGAAATTCGGAGAACCGACCACAACTCGCACATCTACGAGGTGAGGGGGCTGCCGCCAGAGTTTCGAGTCACCACGCCCGCTACCGAACGGCTCGTCGGCCTCTACTGGGAAAAGTTCGTGCAGGAGGAAATGAAGAAATGACGAAAACCGGAATGTCCGCCTTGGCGCTCGCACTGTGCACCGGGTGTTTTTCCGTGGAGGTAGCGGAGAGCCCCGTGTTAGGCCAGTCGTCTGCGGGGCATGTCGTCGTGTCGAACTACGGCTGGACTCTCTTCGGCTGTGTGCCCGTCGTCTGCGGCAACGCCAATGATGAGAGTTGGTGCCCTTTCGTATTCTTTCGGGACGACCTGAAGCCCGAGTTTGCCAAGGCCAAGCTCGATACCGTAACTGCGGAGCGCGATGCAATTGCAAAAGACGTCTGGTACTACGGCACCAACGACGTGCTATTCGACTTCTACTATACGCCGCTTCCTTGGGTCATAGTCTATAAGGAAGTCAACCTGTCCGCAAATCTCCTGAAGAAGGAGGGCGACCGATGAACTTCTGCCGCGTCTTTTTGGTTTTAGTCCTTCTTTGCGCATCTGGCTGCGCGCTTGTTACGCGCCTGCCTCCCGAGCCCGGGGCGAAGACGCCAGAGGGCGAAGAGATAGTCGAGACAGTTCAGGTCATGAACAGCTCATGGTCGCTCTTTTGTCTCCTGCCGCTCGCATCCGGCAACGTGGATTCGCCTGACCGCGTGTCGTGCATCCCCTTTCGCGATTCGGTGAATCTGCAGAACCAGCTGAAGATGATCGAAGCGGAGGCAAAGAGATGCGGGGCGACGTGCGCAAGGCATGTCGTCACCTACGAAGACGACGAGGATCTCTTCCTCATACTCCTCCTCCGCCGCAAGATACACACCTCCGCCATACTCATACGCTAAATAGGAATCATGATGAACATTAAAAAACTCACGTTCGCCTGCCTCGTTACGGCGGGCATTGCGCACGGCGCAGACCTCGCATTCCTCCGGGAGCTTGTGGAAATCCCAAGCTCGTCAATCGACTATCCCCAGGTCAACCGCGCCATGCGGGCCATGAAGTCGTATCTTGACGCCCGCGGCCTTTTCTGCACAGTGGAGACGGACGACTCCATCGATGTCGTTACGCGCTATCTAACTTCGTTTCTAGCCGCCGAATACGAAGTGAGATGAAGCGCTGCGCGGGCCTTGGCGACGCCGTGCCCGAACAGGGCGAAGTCGCCCTTGAGAGGGTCGTCGGGAAAGACCTCGGCCATCGCGGCGGTTAGGCGAATCGCCGTCCGCATCGACGACTGACCGGGAGTGACGAGTCCAAGCGCGGCCGACTCCTTGAGGACATGCGTGTCGAGCGGCATTATCAGCGTGCGGCGGTCGATGAAATCCGACCACAGCCCGAGATCGACGGGCGAGTTGCTTCTCGTCATCCACCTGAGAAACATGCAAAGCCGCTTGCAGGCGGATGTCGCGTCCACCGGAACGAGGCTTCCGGAACCAGAGTCTGCAAACGCGGCGCATATGGCCTTCACGGCGCCAAGCCCCGTGCCGTCGCAATTTTCCTTCACGTAGTTCCCGAGAGTCCCCCACTTGCGCATCAGCCGCGAATACGTCTTGAAAAACGCCAGTAGATTGCCATACGACACAAAGCGGTAGAACTTGCATTTTGAATCGGCGGGAATGTCACGCACGAAGGCGCCGCTACAAATCCACTCGGCCATGTCGCCACGGGCGAACTCCACGAGCGAGCGTATCTTGGGAACGAACTGCGATATGGAGCCGAAGCTCAGGCACGAAGCGACGAAGGCGGTAGCCTCCTTGTTTGCGTCGCTTCCGCCGCGTTCGAAAACCTCGCGCATGAAAGCCGAGGGATCGCGACCGCCTGCGAAGAAATCCCGCGTCTCGTATTCCGCCGCGAGATTCCGCAGCCTCTTCTTTAGGGAACTCTCCAGCACGCCGCCCTCAGGGTTTAGTCGAGTATCTTCGCCGTGGGACCGGCGCCTGAATAGGAGTCGAGCCCGCCGAGGGACGAGCCGTCGTCGTCGGCTTGCCTCGACGCGGCCTTGGCCTTCGGACGCTCCCCGAAAAGAACCGTCCCGAGCCGCACCCAAGTGGCCCCTTCCTCGACGGCCACCTCGTAGTCGCCGCTCATGCCCATCGAAAGCCTCGGAAGCCCTATTCCAAGGCTCTTCTCGCACTCGTCGCGCAACTCGCGCAGACGCCTGAAATACGGACGAGAGTCCTCGGGATTCTCCGAGAACGGCGCCATCGTCATAAGCCCCTCGACGGTGATCCTCGGGCAGGACGACATTATGTGCTCCAAGGCTGGCCTTACGTCTGCCGGAGCCATGCCGGACTTCGACTTCTCGCCGGAGACGTTCACTTCAAGAAGCACATGCGGCTGCGCGCCGATTTCATCGGCTATGAAGTCGATGCGGTCGGCAAGCTTCAGTGTGTCAACCGAATGGATGAAGTCAAAAAGCTCAAGCGCGTGGCGAACCTTGTTCGACTGGAGATGCCCGATCAGGTGCCACATCGGGCCGTTTACGCTCGCGGGCTTCTTCCACGCCGCCTCCTGCACCTTGTTCTCCCCGACAATCGAAAGCCCAGCCTCCCAGGCCTCCTTCACGACTTCCGCCCCGTGTGTCTTCGTGACGGCGACGATCTCGACCTCGGCGGGGTCCCTCCCAGCGCGGCGGCAGGCGTTGTCAATCCTGCCGCGCACGTCGGAAAGTATTTCGTCAAGCGGCCTCATGCCTACACACGGGCGAGAAGGACGTCCTTCTCGTACTTCCGCACCGCCGACAGCCACTCCTCGCCCGCGACGACTCCGTTGCGGCGGCAGAACTCCGCCCAGACCTCGTCGGCAGGATAGTTCTTGTATTCCTCCTGCAGGACAAGCTGCGCAGTGAAGTCGCCCTTCGTCTGCAGCGCCGCAAGGTCCTTCCACGGAACGAGCATAGCCTTAAGGAGCTCCTTCTGCATGTTGCGCATTCCGAGCACCCACGCCGCAATGCGGTTTATGGAGGCGTCGAAGTAGTCGAGCGCGACAATGAAGTTCTCAGGCCCCATCTTCACGATTTCCTGCGCACACGCCCTGAGGTCGTCGTTCTGGCGGATGACGTGGTCGGAATCCCAGCGGACTGGGCGGGAGATGTGGAAGGCGACCTTGCCGAACGCCATGAGGAACGAGCTTATTTTGTCAGCGACGGACTCGGTCAGGTGGAAGTGGCCCATGTCAAGGAGCGCGAGAAGGCCCTTCTTCATCGCATACGCCATGACGAACTCGTGGGAGTTCACGGTGTAGCTTTCAAGGCCTATTCCGAAGAGCTTCGACTCGAACGTCGGCACCACGGCCTTGCGGTCGTACTTGCAGGCGAATATCTTGTCGAGGGAATCTGCCATGCGGCGGCGCGGGCCAAGCCTGTCGGAGGGCTCGTCCTTGTAGCCGTCGGGGCACCAGAAGTTGACGCAGCACGGGCTCTTGAGCTCCTTGGCGAAGTATTCCGCAATCTTGAGGCAGGCAATGCCGTGGTCGATCCAGAACTTGCGGATCTTCGGATCGGGATTGGAAAGCGTGAGCGAATCGGCCGCCTTGGGATGCGAGAAGAAAGTCGGGTTGAAGTCAAGTTTGACGCCCGTCTTCTTCGCCCACTTTACCCACGGCTCGAACTGGGCCTTGGAAAGCCTGTCGCGATCGACGACCTTGTCCTTGTGGACGCCGTAGCACGCATGCAGGTTCACGCGGTGGCGACCGGGTATGAGGCCAAGCGCAAACTCGAGATCCGTCATCAGCTCCTCTGGCGTGCGGGCCTTGCCGGGATAGTTGCCGGTCGTCTGGATTCCGCCAGAGGCTCCGCCCGTCGTCTCGAAGCCGCCTACGTCGTCGCCCTGCCAGCAGTGGAGGGAAATCGGGATCTTCGCAAGGCCGCTAATGACCTTCTCGGTGTCGATGCCGATCTTTGCGTATTTTGCCTTTGCCGATGAGTAGCTCATATCGTCTTTCTCCTTGGTGTTGTGTTGTCGTCTGGTTCAAAAAGCCATTCCTGCCCGGTCGCGTCCATGACGCACCGCCAAAGGTCGCGGGAGAGGTTGAGCCTCTGGCGCTCAATCGTCGCAAGCGCCATCGGGACGAGCGTATAGAGCTCTCCCGCCTCGCCGACCACGCAGTCGGTGCGCCCCGCCATCGCGGCGTGGACGGCGTTCCTCGCAAGCATGTAGCAGCGTATCGCGTCGGTGCCCCTCGCCGGGACGGACCTTATGGTGTAGCTCGGGTCGAAATACTTAACCGAGAAATCCACGCCCTTCGAGGAGAAGTGCTGCGATATCCTGTCGCGCAGATGGCGGCCGATGTCCTTCTTGAGGACGTTCCCGGAGGCGTCCTTCTCGCTGTTCTCGTCGAAGAACTTCTGCCCTGCGCCCTCCGCCACCACTATGACCGCGTGGTCCTTGCCGGAGGCAAAGCGGCGCTCGATCGCGGCAAGCAGGCCCGTAGGCCCGTCGATCATGAAGTCAATCTCGGGGACGAGGCAGAAATTGACCACGGGGTTCGCCATCGCCGCATACGCCGCGATGAATCCGGAGTCGCGCCCCATCAGCTTCACGAGCCCGATGCCGTTGTGAGCCCCCTTCGCCTCTATGTGCGCACTGCGTATCACAGGGGCGGCCTCGGCCACGGCCGTCTCGAAGCCAAACGAACGCCCTACGAAGTAGAGGTCGTTGTCGATGGTCTTTGGAATGCCAATTACCGAAATCTTGAGATTCCTCGCGAGCGCAGCGGTCGCCACCTCGTGCGCACACCTGAGCGACCCGTCACCGCCGATGCAGAAGAGGACGTTGATGTTCATCCTCACGAGCGTATCGACTATCGTGTCGGTCGGCTGCTGGCCTCGCGACGAGCCGAGGATCGTGCCGCCGTGCTCGTGGATCGTGTCAACAGAATCGACGTCGAGCGGGATCGGCGCATAGCCGAACTTGGGGTTGAGGCCCGCGTAGCCGTAGCGGATGCCGAAGATGCTCTTTATGCCGTAGTCGGCGGAGAGTATCTCGACGAGGCCCTTTATGACGTTGTTGAGGCCCGGGCAGAGCCCTCCCGCCGTGACGATGCCGACCCGCGTCCAGGAGGGGTCGTGGAAAATCTTCTCGTGCGCGCCCGCTCGCTCGAACGAAGGCTTGTGCCCAAGACGCGCCTCCCACTCGTCGAGAAGGCCGATGTCGCAAGTGAGCAGGACCCTCTGGCCGTCCTTGATGAAATCGTGCCGACGCACGGGCGATACGATGGAGCATTCGCCGAGCGTCTTGACAGCACAGCTGTACTTGACCCTGTCGCCGGCGATCTTGTCAAGAACCGAATCCATGCCGCTGCCTTTCTCCGTCATGTGTAGCGCAGAACTTCGTCAACAGTGGTGTAGCCGTCGAGGATCGAGCGTATGCCGTCCTCGCGCATCGTGCGCATGCCGAGCTCGCGGGCCTTTTCGCGTATCACGAGCGTCGGGGCCTTGTTGTTCACGAGCTCCCTGAGGGGGTTCGACATCCGGAGGTATTCGAACACGCCCTTGCGGCCCTTGTAACCCGTGCCGTTGCACGTCTTGCAGCCACGGCCGAAGTAGAACGGCCTCCCGCCGATCTGGTCGCGCGTCATCTCTATGCGCTCAAGAGTCTCGTCGTCAGGCTCGTAGCTCTGCTTGCACTCCTTGCAGCAAGTGCGCACGAGACGCTGCCCGAGGACGCCTTCAAGCGTGGAGGAAAGAAGGTATGGCGCGACGTTCATGTCGACAAGTCGCATAACCGCGCCTGCGGCGTCGTTGGTGTGCAGGGTGGAGAAGACGAAGTGGCCCGTAAGCGCGGCCTGCACGGCGATTTCCGCCGTTTCGAGGTCGCGGATCTCTCCGATCATCATTACGTCCGGGTCCTGGCGGAGGAAGGCCCTAAGCACCTTTGCGAAGGTATTCCCCGCGCGGGCGTCGATAGGAACCTGGACGATGCCGTCGACGTTGTATTCGACAGGCTCCTCGGCAGTGAGGAGCTTCGTGTCGATCTGGTTGATGCGCCGGAGGACGGAGTAGAGCGTAGTCGTCTTGCCGGAGCCAGTCGGGCCCGTCACGATGAAGATGCCGTTCGGCTTTTCGATGTCCATCGTGATCTGCTCATATACGTCCTCTGGGAGACCGACGTTCTCGAGGTCGAGCGACGTCGTCGTCTGGTCGAGGATTCGCATTACGACCGACTCGCCATGCGCCGTCGGCAGACAGCTGACGCGGAGATCGACCGGCCGCCCTGCGACGGTGAGGGCGATTCGCCCGTCCTGCGGGACACGCCGCTCGGCGATGTTCAGGTTCGCGAGGATCTTGACGCGCGAAATGATCGCGGGCGCCATCTTCACGTCAGGCGCCTTCATCTCGTAGAGCGCGCCGTCGACGCGGTAGCGGATCTTGAAGTCTTTTTCGAAAGGCTCGATGTGGATGTCGGCCGCGTGGTCGACTACGCCCTGGTAGAGGACGAGGTTCACGAACCGTATGATCGCGGACGAGTTCGCCGCGTTCTCCATCGAGGCGATGTCGTTCGCGTTCGCCGACGCAGCGAGGTCCTCGTCGTCCGTCATTCCCTCGCCGAGGGACTTTATCATGTCCGCCACGGAATCGTTCGAATCGCCGTAATACTGGGCGATGCGGTCCATGACGTCCTTCTCGCGGGCAAAGACGAAGCGCACTTCCTTGGAGAGCGTGAAGAGCATCTCGTCGGAGATGCGGGGATCGACGATGTCGAACGTGGCGAGAGTCACGGAAGAGTCGTCGGCCGCGACAGGAAACACGTTGTACATCCTCGCGGTCGAAGCCGGGATGGCCTCGGTCACGTCGGAGTCGATCGTCATGGAGCCGAGGTCTATCGACTCGGTGTCCTGGTAGGCCGCCATCGCCGCGAGGAGAGAGTCCTCGTCGAGGATGCCCTGGTCGATGACAAGCTGCCGCGTCGTCTTGGACTCGGTCTGCGCGAGATCGGCGAGATCCTTCGCGCCGGCCTCGTCGATATAGCCGTTCTGAACGAGTATCTGTAGAATCTGGTCCATGTATCCCTTGTCGCGTTTGATGATTATGGGGTAATTATACCATAATTTCGGCCATTGGCACACGTAAACTTACAACCTGATGGTCCAGGGGCCGCGAGTGCGCCAGCACTCGCGGACGGCCTCCACCGTCTGCTCGACGTATATGGGAGTCGCCTGATGGCGGAACCACGTGTCCTGGCGCTTGGCAAGCTGGCATGTGCGAACGAGTATCTTCTCCCTGTCGTCGCCCTCTCGGTAGCCTATGGCGAGGGAAGCCGTCCTCGACCATACTGGGTATTCCTCGTGAAGGCGCCTCTTTTCCTCCTCAAGCCCCGCCATGAACATCGTATCGAGCCTCGCGGCGATCCTCTCGCGAAGCTTCTTGCGGTCAACGAGGATCACGGGATATTCCGGCGGTGGCTTCTCCCACCTGCGGTCAAGGCCGCGCAGAAGCGCGGAGAAGTAAAGCCCGGTTCCGCCGACGATTATGACAGGCCTCTCGCGCGGGACTTCCGCGATCCACGCCGAAGCGGCCCTGAGCCACGCGCCAGACGAAAATTCCTCGGCTGGCGAGACTACGTCCACTCCGCCCATGTGGAACTCTTCGCGCTCATCTCGGGAAGGCTTCGCCGTCCCTATGTCCATCCCGCGATAGACGTTCATCGAATCAGCGCTCAGTATCCACGCGCCCATCTCCCGCGCGAGCGCGGCGGCTATGGCGCTTTTGCCGCTCGCCGTGGGACCCGCAAGGATATAGACGCCGCGCTCGACCATCCCCCTCGGGCCTGTCAGCGGCGGCCCATGCCGAAAAGCTTGAGCGCGGCCCTGAAATCGGCAGGCAGCGGCGAATGCGCCTTGATTTCTCCGTGGGAATCAAGAGGATTCGGGAGCTCGAGCGTGGCCGCATGGAGCATCTGCCGCGGCACCTGCATAAGGCGTGGATCGCGCGCCTTCTTCATGCCGAAGACGCGGTCTCCGACAACAGGCAGGCGAACCGACGCAAGGTGACGCCGGACCTGGTTTGTGCGCCCCGTCTCTATGCGTATGCGCAAAAGCGACGCATCGTCGCCCTCGGCCTCCTTCGAGACGCGAGAGAGGGCCTCCTGCCCGTCAAGCGGCGAGTCTATCGTAAGATGAGCGTAGCGCATCCGCCCAGCCACGACGGCGCGGTATATCTTAAGGACCTTCCTCGCCCTGAAGACCTCGACGGCGGCTTCCTTAGCCTCGGGGTCCTTCGCCACGAGAAGGCAGCCGGTCGTGTCGCGGTCAAGCCTGTGGACCGCCTCAAGGCGAGCGTTCCCGCACTGCTCGCGCAAAATGGACTCCACGCTCTTTTCGTCTCCGCACGACGTGATGCCGGCGGGCTTGTCGCAGACGAGATACCTTTCGTCCTCCCAGATTATGCGCACGTGGGTCTTCTTCGGGGGCTTCGGCACCGCTCCGGCCGTCTCAACCACGTCTCCTGCCACAAGGCGGCTTCTTGCCATCCACACGCATTTCCTGTTGACCCAGACACGCCTCTGGTCTATGACGGCCTTTGCCGCGCGACGCGAAAGGGAAAGCTTCGCCGCGACAAAGTCGATAAGCGTCTTCGGGTCTCCGGAACCGACTCTCATTTCAGACCTTGAGAACGGAACCGGCCACGCCCTGTATCTTGCGACCTACGGTATTCGGGGCAAGCACGATCTCGACCTCTTCCTGCCCGCCTGCGTCGCCATCCGCCACAAGCCCCGTCACCGTAGTCTCGCCGGCAAGTGCCTTCTTGAAGTTTGCTGGCAGGGGGTCGTCGCCCATAAGCTCGGAAAAGACGGGAATGGGAGCGCCCTCCTTGATGTCGAACATCTCGCGGAACGCCGCGTTCGTCTCGCGGAAGACGCCGTCTGCGTCGCAGACGAAGAGAGCCGCCTGGGAAAGCGCGAACGCATTCGCCTTGGAGCGCAGGGAGTTCATCACGGCGCGCCTGCGCTCGATGTTGCGTATGGTGAAGACGAGGTCGCCGGGATTCATCAGGTCTATCACCGACACCGTTATCTCGCAGGCAATCCTCTCACCCGATTTCTTGCAGCCGTTGGCGTCGATCATCACGTGCCGATCGCCCTCAAGGCCCTTGCGTATGCGCTGCACGACATCAGGCTGCAGGCC
>JBGUVV010000391.1:0-2757 GCA_045220525.1 Kiritimatiellia bacterium | reverse complement strand
ACCACGACGCGGATCGGATTCGCCGGCCAGCTGACGAGGTACCAGTCGTGCTCGAAGTTCCAGCGCGTCTTCATCGGGTCGGACGTCTGCCAGTAGATGTCGGCCTTCCACGGCATGGCGATGCCGTCGGAGCTGGTGGTCACGTCTGTCGGCGCGATGGCGAAGATCTTGCCGTGGTTGGGATCGGTCACCTCCTCGCCCTCCTCGGCCGTGTACTGCTCGAGGTACGGCGAATACGGGTCGGTGGAATCCTTCGAAAGCCCGGCGGCCACGACGGCGTAGAGGTTGGAGACGTTGTACCCGCCACCGGCCGGCTTCAGCGCGTCGCCGACTTCGGCGTACATCGTGTTGACCGTCGGCGGGCACACCTCCACTACGACGTGCGCGACCATGTGGTCCTTCGTCTCCGTGTCGTAGTAGGCGAGCACGAACTGCCCCTGCGGACATTCCATGGCCCCGGTCGTCTCGTTTACCGTGTAGCGGAACGTCAGCATCTTGGACACCGACGGATTGTAGTCGAGGCCGTACACGACGTTCGACACGCCCGCCGACGTCGTCTGCCAGCGGCTCGAAAGCAGCTGGCTGTCGCCGAAGAACTTCACGAACTTGCCCGAGAGGTCGACAAACGCCGCCGAGTTCGCCTCGTCCGCGCGCGTGGCGAAGATCCGGTACGGGCGCGACGACGACATGGCGCCGATCCTGAAAGTCTGCTCCTCGCGGGTTCCGTCCTTCCTCACCCACGTCACCGTAGTGGCGCCGCTCGCAATGAACATCAGCCGCTCGCCGGGATCCTTCGCCCCGGTGTCGAATGCGATGCGTCCCGCCGCGATCGCCTCGGCGTTTGCGGCAACCGTCTGCTGCCAGTCGAGGGAATCTTCGTCGGGGACGTCCTTGCAGAAGTCTCCGACTCTCGCGTTCGGCTTCTGTTCCGAGAGCGTGCGCCCGGCAGTCCACGCGGCGAGCGTCCAGGTCGTCTGCACGTCCTTGACGGAGGTTGCGGTCACCGGCGACTCGGGGGCCACCGGGGCGCATGCAGCCGAAATCGGATAGGCCGCAATCGGCTGCACGAACTTGCCGCCGGTGTAGCTCGGCATCCACGTCGGCAAGCCCACCTCGCCGAGCGAGAGCTGCGTGTCCTGCGGAGCAGCCGCATTCGCAGCCGTCGCGGCCATCGCCGCGACTACGGCGAATGCGATGGTTGAAAAGTTGAAAGGTTGAAAAGTTGAAAAACAACTTTTCAATATTTCAGAAAGACTTCTTGCGAAGCGCATTGATTTGCCCTCCTTGCGAAATTTAATCTGATTCTTTAGATTCATAATCGTTCAACTTTTCAACTGTTCAACTTTTCAACCTTTCAACGGGCGGAGCCCACGAACGGGAAGAACGTCACCTTCACCCCGTCCGGCTCCGATGCGGGCGCCCGCACGTACTCCCCTTTCCGGCAGTACTGGATCACCCCCGGGATTCTAAGCCCGCGCGCCCCTTCCTTCTTGCTCGTGATCAGAGCGAAGCCGTCGGACGGCGCAGGGTCCGAGCCGATCTTCTGCCCGCGCTGCACGTTGTCCGTAGTGCCCAAGTCGACGCGGTTCTTCGAGAACACATTTACGCCGCCGCCCCTGAGGAGCGTCAGCGTCTCGCGCTCGCCGACCACGACCGGCGAGACGTCCACCGGACCGGCGCCGGGCGCCGTCACCGTGCCCGCCACCTCCAACTGCGAAATCGTCACGTTGTTCGCCGCGAGCGCGTTTTCCGTGACCAGGTTTCCGACGCGCGGATTCGTCCCCGCGGCCTCCGCCACCAGCGCGCGGTTGACCACCGCGACCGGGCGGATCTCGCGCCGCGGCTTCAGCTCGATCGCCTGCCCCGCGTTTTCGCCGATCGCCACGCCCACGTGCGAGACAAGGCCTGTCGCGATAAGCGCCGCGAGCGTCTCGTCGCCGAACATCGCCATGAAGCTGCCGTCCTTGTTGACCGTCACCGTCTGGTTGTCGATTTGCCAGACCGGCGTCGTCGCCGACTCGTCGTCGTACACCCTGAAGTGCATCGTCTTCGTGTACTTCTGCGTGTCGGTAGCCGGAGTGTCCGTTCCGAGCAAGGTCAGCTGCCCGCGATAGACGAGCTTCACGATGCTGCCCTCCGGCGGCGCCCAGTGCGCGTAGAGCGTCGCGTCCGTCGAAAGTCCCGGTAGGGATCCCGGAATGAGCGCGCCGCTCCCGTCGAAGACCTGCACGCCGTTCTCCGTGAAGTAGCCGAGGAAGATGTAGTCGCCTGAACGGGTCGGAACCGGCGCGGCATCCCCCGCCTCCCCTTCCACATAGACGGCCGAGCCGACTGTCGCGTCCGTCGAAACGAAGGTGACGGCATGCGTCGGCGCCCAGTGCGCATGGAGCGTCAATTCCGGGTAATAGCCCCAGGTGGAATTGACAGGCGTCCCGTCCGCATTGAAGAACTTGGTCCCGGAAGTCGCATCCGTCCAGTAGCCTTGGAAACTGAAGTTGGCCTTCACCAGCACCGAAACCGATTCGACGGCATCGCCCTGACGGACGAGATCCCTGCTCACCGTGGAGCCGTCGGCCTTGAGCGTCAGGTAGAATGATACGCTCACCGGCTCCCAGTGCGCGTAAAGCGTCATGTCCTGGGTGGAATCCCAGGCGCTCGCCACCGGACTGAGGTTTTCGTCATAGACCTGCGTGCCGCCCTCTGGATCCGTCCAATAGCCCGCGAAGTTCCAATCGGTCCTTGTCGTCCCGGGTGCGG
>JBGUVV010000390.1:0-2066 GCA_045220525.1 Kiritimatiellia bacterium | reverse complement strand
GCTACTTCAGGCGGCGGGAGGAGACCTCCATTACGTTTACGCAGTTCCCGAGCTGGAGCTTTATCTGGTTTACGACGCGCTCCGTCCCGAGGACGTCTATCCTCATCTGCGAGACAGTCCCGTCTTCAGTCGGCCCCACGTTGAGGGTCTGGATGTTGTAGCCACGCCCCGATATCAGCCCGACTATGCGGGCAAGGACGCCAGGCCTGTTCTCGACAAAGCAGTTAAGGC
Organism: Kiritimatiellia bacterium; assembly: GCA_045220525.1. Classification (GTDB taxonomy): domain Bacteria; phylum Verrucomicrobiota; class Kiritimatiellia; order RFP12; family UBA1067; genus UBA1067. Next base: position 1,835 of record JBGUVV010000390.1, on the reverse strand, counting down.
GGTGCAGCTGCTCTTTGGTCTTCATGCTTCGGCCTCCGGATCTACCGCGACATCGACGAGAAACGGCCCCTTCGCCCGCATTGCGCGCGACATCGCTTCGTCAAGGCGGAAAGGCTCCGAGACCCTCACGCCCTTCACGCCGTATGCGGCGGCGAGCTTCACGAAGTCGGGCGACTTGAGGTCCGTCGCAAAATACCTCGCGTCGAAATCCTCCTTCTGCATCTGGCGCACAAGGCCAAGCGAGCCATTGGAGAAGACGACGAAAACTACCTTAAGCCCCAGCTCCGCCGCCACGATCAGCTCCTCGGCTGTCATCTGCGCCCCTCCGTCGCCGAGAAACGCGACGACCCTCTTTCCAGGACAGGCGACGGCAGCACCGATGGCGGCTGGTATGCCGAACCCCATCGCGCCCATGCCGCCCGACGATATGAAGCACCTCGGGCGAACGCCGCGAAGATGGCGGACGGCCCATATCTGGTGCTGGCCTACGTCGGTCGCGAAGATAGCCCCCTCCCCGGCGGCGCGGCAGGCCGCATCCACCACGGCCTTTGGCTGGACAAAGCCTCCACGGCGCGGCGGACGCGCGGCGGACTCAGGCGCCGTCGCGCGGCACCTGCGCAGCCACGCTCCACGCGAGGCCGGGTGGATCCTCGAATCCACCGTGGCAAGCAGGGCCTTCACGTCGGCGACGATCCCGAGGTCGGCCCTGATGTTCTTGTTTATCGCACTCGGGTCGCAATCGACGTGGACTACCTTGAGCCCGCGCCTTGAAAAAGCAGCCGTCGTACGGTCGTTGAAGCGCACGCCTAGCGCAAGGACGAGATCCGCCTCCGCGAGCGCGCGCCGCGCGGACGGCGAGCCGTAGAGGCCGGCCATGCCGAGCGACAGGGGATCGTCGGCGTCGATGGAGCCGATGCCCATCATGGTAGTCGCCACCGGCATCCCGGCCTTGCGGGCGATGGAGAGCATTTCGCCAGAGGCGCCGGCCGCGATGACGCCGCCGCCTGCGTATATGAGAGGCCTCTCGGCGGAGTTCACCATCTTTGCGAGCCTCGCGACCTGCGAAGGCGAGGCGAAGCGGTCGGGGTGATATGCCCTGAGGACAACTCTCTCAGGATACTCGGCGGCCGTGAGCGCCCGCTGGCAGTCGCGCGGCACGTCGATTACCACGACGCCAGGCTTGCCGTGGGTCGCGATGTAGAAGGCCTGGGCTATGGTCTCTGGTATTTCGTCGGCCGACTTCACGAGAAAGTTGTGCTTCGAGACGGCGCGAGTGAGGCCGGTCGTATCGGCCTCCTGGAAGGCGTCGGTCCCGATTTCGTCAAGGGAGACCTGACCGCACACGAGAACAAGCGGGATGCCGTCCATGTTCGCCGCGCCAAGGCCGGTGATGGTGTTCGTGAGGCCCGGGCCGCTCGTCACGAGCGCCACGCCCGGCCTTCCCGTGGCGCGGGCGTAGCCGTCGGCCATGTGCGCGGCGCCCTGCTCATGGCGCGCCAGCACGAACCTGAACGGAGCCGCCCGGACGGCGTCGAATATGTCGATGACGTTCCCGCCGGGATAGCCGAACACGACCTCGACGCCCGCCTTTCCAAGCGACTCGACGAGGGCAGTTGCGCCCGATCTCCTCAATGTCCTCTTCACTTGCCGAAATTTTCCTTTTTGCGTATTATACCAAAATTCCATGCTAAGGGATGCCTCCGTGTTCGCTGGCCGCCCGACCCGTTTTTCGACGGTCCCCCTGGTAGTGCCGCTCGCCCGGTAACGCCCGACCCGCACTTTGCGCCATACCCGACATGTCATACGCGAGGTGAATCTGCCGCGTTTCTTTTGCT
>JBGUVV010000389.1:0-5304 GCA_045220525.1 Kiritimatiellia bacterium | reverse complement strand
CCAGGAGCCGTAGGCGGTCGATGTGAGCGCGTAAGCCTTTCCGCTGTAGATCGGCGTAGCCCGCCCGAAGGCAGCCTGCTCGGCGTTCTTCAAGGTCGGCGCGTTCGGATCGTTTCCGACGATGGAGTAGATCGCCCGCTCGGTCTTGGACAGTCCGAAAGGACCTTCGCCGAAGTAGTTGTTGATTGACACCGTTTCGCTAGCGGACGAGACGCCGACCAGGTTGAAGTACTCGTTTGTTTCGGACGCCGCCACCTTGCGCCAAGTCATCTTCGGCGCGGCCGGCACGCCGTAGAAGACGATGTTCTCGGCGTTCGTGGCAAAGAGAAGGTAGGCACCGCCGCCGCCGATCGACTGGAGCGCCGAGATTTTTTCGCCGCGGTTCCACTGGAGGAAGACGATCGGCGGCTTCACGATCTCGTTGCCGCTATTGTCGTACTGCGCGGTATCGGCGTCCGCATCGCTCCGGTATGCCGCCGCCGCGATGACCGATGTGTCGCGGAAGAAGTCTTCGCAAACCGGATTGTCCGGCGTCGACTCGATGTAGACCGCATTCCACCCCGCCGTCAGACTCAGCGTCTCCTGCACATGCGGCAAGGCAAACGCCGACAGCGGCAGTAGCAGCAAAGCCGCAAACTTGATCTTCGTCACATTCATCCTATATTTTCCTTTCCGAGATTGTTTTTAGCCGCAAAGAACACAAAGAGCGCAAAGGGCACAAAAGGTTTTTGGGGTCTGGGGCAAGCCCCAGCTCCTTTGCGTTCTCTGCGTTCTTTGCGGCTACCAAAATTCATTTACTTCGCCTCCAGCTTGAAGAACTCGCTCGTCGCGCCGCCGACCGGCGTGATGTAGATCGTCGTTTCGCCGACGTCGCCGTCGTCGCCGTCGGCCAGCACCTGGTCGAGCTCGGCGCCGTCTGCGTTCTTGCGCACGCGCTTCTTCGCCCACTCGGGCCGCGCAAGCGTGTTCGCCGAGGATACCGCGTAGACGTGGCCGCCGACGTGCTCGAACTTGAGCGCGAATTTGCCCTCTTTCACGCTGAACTCCTTCACGCGCAAATAGTCGGTTTCGTCGAAGGGAATCGTGCCGGCCAGGAACTCCCCGTAGTTGCTGATGCCGTCATTGTCGTAGTCGGCCCACGGATCGTAGGTCGCGCCGTTCATGATCTCGTCGAGCCACGACTGCGCCTCTTCGACGTAGGCCGTCGGAATCTCCACTACCGTTCCGTCCTTCGGATTGGTGTAGCTCTTAACCTCCGTGCAGTTGAACGTCACCTTGCCGGTCTTGATGGGCGAGGCGACCGTCAGCGAATTCGGAACCTCGAGCGACCCCTCATCCGTGACGAGAACGCAGTCGAGCGTCTCGCCGACCGTGCAGGACTTCGCCGTGGACGCCGAGGCAACCGGAATCGAAAGGACGAAGTTGTCGCCCTCCGCGTCCGCGGAAGAGACGCGCGTCTCGGCGACAACCGTGCCGTCGGCGCGCTGGGCCCTCAGTTTCGCCGACCCAAAATCGCGCATCGCCGTGTTGTAGTCGCCCCTGAACGAGCCTCTCACCTGGTAGGTGCCGTAAGGCAGAACCGGCGCGGAATAGAGTGTAAAATGTAAAGTGAAAAGTGTAAAGTTCAACAGAGTGAACTTGCGAAGCATGCCTGATGATATTTGCATTTTGTTTTTCCTCATTGTCATTTTCATTCTCCATCCGATATTGAAAACGAAACTTTGAAGAAGCCGGCGCTTTCGCTCGGCTTCCCCACCTTCGGGAATTCCACCACGCCGTCAGCACCGCAGAGGACGCCGGAATTCTCCACGTCCGCCACGAGGTTTGTCAGCGACGCGCCGCAGTTTAGCGAATAGTAGAAGCCTGGCGTGCAGCCTGTCAGCACGACGTTCGTCGTCGCTTCAGGCGGAAGGAGGGCTATTTCGCCTACGGGTATCTGCCGCGTCGCAGCCGCCGCGCTTTCCATCAGGTTTGTCCATGCCTGAGGCGTCAGTTCGGCTGAAAGGTACCACTTGTCGTCCTCCTGCTTGACCTCCGTAGCGAACTTCGCCTTGTAGGCGTCCGCCATCCCCTCGCCCGTGAGCACTGCGGCGACCGCCTCGCTCGGCACGACACTGGCTATCGCCTTCGCAGCCGTTGCCTTGCCTTCCGTCTCGTACGCTATCGGACAGCCCGGCGTGACCTCCACAGCCGTCGATCCGACCTGGATGTACTCCTGCAGGCGCCCGTCGACCGCGAGGCCGATCAGGAAGCTCCCCTTCTCCGGCTTCTTGACGAAGAACTCCTTCGTGCCAACATTGTAGTCGCCGTCAAAGAAGTATGTCCCCAACTTGCTGTCGCTGTTGAGGCTTTCGAGGTCTTCGTAGAGCGCAAGGTCCTGCCCGTCGACGCCGACGGCCGCCGTCCCTTCAATGGCGCGTATTGAATAGACGTGGCCCCAGCCATTGCTGAAGCTCACCTTGTAGGCGTTGCCCTGCTCCAGGATCGTGAATCCCGGCGCATCTGCCATCCCCAGCGAGCCGCCAGCGGGATCGGTTCCAAGCTGGTACTCGCGCATGTTGGAAAGCCCGTCGTTGTCGTAGTCGTCGTCAGGACCGCCGATAGCCGTGCCGGACGGCAAATAGGAATTGATCGCCCTCAGCCAGGCATCCCAGCCGTAGTCCATATCGTCGTCAGCCCCGAAGAACACGCCGACCGGCGCACCGGCGACGCCGAGAACGCCGCCGACCGGCGGCAGGACCTTCGAGGAACGGAACCGCTCATTCCCGAACGTAGCGTCGGAAACGACAAGCGTCAGCCGCTCGCCAACCTTCGCGTAGCCCGCTCCGTTGCCGACGGGGACAGTGACGCTGCAATTGCACCCAGTGTCCCCGTCTACTGTCGCGTCGGCAACCGTCGCGTTGAGCTTGTCGCCCTCCGCATTATACACCTCAATCGTGTAGTTGGCGGACACGCTCTCGTCGCCTTTTTCGGACGTTGTCGTTCCGGAAAGGGCAAAGCCCTGATCGTCGCGCAGGACGAGTTTGTAGGTATAGCTCCCGGGCAGGAAGTCCGCACGCGCCGCACAAGCCAGCATGCAGAGGACAAGCCCCGACACAACCGGCATCATCAATTTACTTTTCAACCTTCAACCTTTCAACTTTTCAACCTTTCAACTTTATCAACCGGCATTTCACATATCCTCCGCCTTGATCTCCTGTCCGAAGTCCACAGAGGCGATATGCGGGTTGCCGCTTCCGAGGCCGGAGACATTGATCTGATAGGAGTACTGGACCGTGCCGACCTTTTGTCCGCCATAGCCGTCCATGGCAAACAAGCCTTCGTGCATGGTCTGGCCCACCTTGATGTGGTAGCTCTGCCTAAGGGTAAGCGTGGCCGTTTTGCTATTGTTGTCTATTTTCAGCTCGTACTGGGACTCTTCCAGGTTCCTCGGCTGCGCGATTTCGATCGGATCGCCCCTGTTCATGTCGAAGTTCGCCACGTGCTCGCCGGCCGGGTCCATGATTCTCAAGGGCTGTGCATCCGGGTCTTTCTCCTTTTGCGGATCCGGGGCGTTCAAGTAAAGATACACCATGGTGGCGACCGAAGACTGGTTCATGAGCCCTGTGATGAACTTGCGGTCGGCAATATTGGGCAGCACCCTGCATATCTCGTTGTTGATCTCCTTGTTTTCGGATCCCTGCGGCGCATACGTCCTATTGCCGATTGTGACCTGGGAACGGTAGTTGTCGTCTCTGAACTGGGAGGCGATTCCCCTTTCGTCGAAGGTCATGATGGCGCCGTTGCCGGTCTGGTCTATGCCCGCAATGCAGTTGTTGACGTACTTGTCCAGGTCGTTCGCGAGCCACTTCTCGAAGTTCTTCATCTGCCCGGGCCGCATGTTCTGCCATTTCGACATCTGGTCGGCCGCAGCCTTCATCTCCTCGTCGGTAAACGGCGAGTTCTTGGTGGTGCCAAGGTTCATGATGTTCGCCAGGATCTGCATCTTCTGGGCTTCTACCGGCTTGCTGTCGTTGAACGTGAACTTGCAGGGCTCGAGTTTCATCTCGCACTCGGTCTTCTGTATCGACTTGTCCGTCGGATCGACCTCGATTTTCAGGCAGCAGTCGCCATTGAACGCCTTGTTGCCGCCGGTGCCGGCCTTGATGGTGAAGAGAAGCTCCGCGTTTCCGTTCTTGAGCGGGGTGATCTTGCAGTCCGGCGTGCCGTTGAGCTCTAGAGTCCCGAGGTCCTTTGCGTGAGACCCGAATTTCGCAACGATCTCCTTCAGGAAAGCCGTGTTCCCCGAAATGTCATTGGCGAGTTTGGCGACGAAGTTCTTGGAAGTGGACTTTTCCGCCGTCTTGTTCACGTAGAAGCCGAGCCCGCCAAAGTTCCGGAGATAGTCGGCCACTTCCCTCATCTCCTTCCCGCTGCTGACGTACTCGAGCTTCACGCCGGCGGCGGCGGCCTTCTTCGCGTCCTTCATGTCCTGCTCAATGCGCGCGAGGTCGGTTGTGGCCGGGCGGCTGAGGGCGAGCCCCTTGAAGAGGTCGCGTTCGGCCTCGTTCTTGATGCCGTTTCCGTACTTGGCCAAGAGAACATTCTTCATCGCCTCCGCCGCGATGCTGTCCACGTCGGCTCCGCCGCGGGTGAACATGATGTACGACATTGTCTTCGCGAACGTATCCTTGTCCGCCTCGGAAAGATTCCTGTACGTGGCGGACTTGCGGATGTTCGAGGGGATTTCCCCGGCGCCGTGGTTTGCAATGTCAAAGGCGAGCTTCCTCTGCGCGGCGGCGCGCGTCGCGGCGGACTGCTCGTTTACTTCCGCCGCGCGTGCGAGGATGTTGTGGTAGCCAACGATGTCTGAGGCCTTGAGAGCGTCCCACCTGTTCGAGACCACGGTGTCCTTGGCCTTCTCGTTGATGACGCCTGCGAAGCGGTCAAGGATTTCGCGCGTCTGGGCGCGGGTGAGCGGCTTGAGGCCCGAAAGGTCGAAGCCCTTGGTGTCGCCGCCTTTCGGGAGGCCGAGCTCCTCGCGGACATTGACGAGGGCGCGTTCGTCGACGCCTGCGTTCTTCAGCGCCTGGACGAAGGCGTTCTTCACCTCCAGCGTCGTGGCGGCGCTGATCGACTTGGTGTTCAAGCCCTTCAGGATGCCGACGTGGTTGTTGACCTTGTCGAGCTTGCCGCTGCTGGTGAGGGTTATGTCCCCGGCGTTGTGGTAGCCGTTGGATATCTTCTGGAAGTCCGTAATCGAAAGATTCATAGCCGAATTCCCTCGTTTTCGTGGTTTTGTAGACAGTGCGGTTAGATTATCCT
>JBGUVV010000388.1:0-3690 GCA_045220525.1 Kiritimatiellia bacterium | reverse complement strand
AGCGAGCGGGGCAACCGTTCTCTCGTTCGTCATAACCTTCGCGTTCGTGGCCTTGCTCGCCTGGGGCCTGATTCAGGCGCTGGCGTTCGCCTCCATGGCGCTGGTGCCGGTTCTGCTCGGCTTCTTCCTCGCGCTTTTCTTCAAACCGTATTACCGCTGGTGGGTGTCGGTTCTGAAGAACCCGACGCTTTCCCTCGTGGTCATGCTTGCGACCGTGTTCGTGCCCCTCTCCCTTCTCCTTTGGTATGCCGGGGCCGTGATAATCGACCAGATGTCAAATCTTATCGCGCAGGGGCCTACTCTCGCGCGGCAGACGCTCGTATGGTTCCGCGAGACGTTCCCGAAGCTTCACGAGCTGCTTGTCCAGATGGGAGTGCCCTACGAGGACCTCGGCGGCGTTTACACGAAATACGGCTCGACGGCGTTGCGCGCCGGCACGAGTGCGCTAAAGTGCTTCGCCGTTTTCGCGGCGGCTCTCGTATCCATAATCTTCTTCGTCTTCTTCCTCATGACCAAGGACAGGCGCGGCGGCGAAATCGTTGCAGATCTGCCGTTCCTGAAGGAGGATACCCGCTCGTTCCTTGCGAGCCAGATAGACGCGTTTGTGGACATTCTCGTCTCGTTCTTCCAGAGGCAGACGGTCATCTGCCTTGTGGAAGGGGTGATGTACGGGTGCGGCTTCTGGGTTGTCGGGCTCCCCTACGGGTTCCTGATAGGCTTTTCGCTCGGAGTCCTCAACCTGATACCTCTTTTCGGCTCCATAGTCTGCCTTCCCGTGGCGCTGCCGCTTGCGTATTTTACGCACGGAGGTTCCCTTACGAGGCTTTTCCTCGTCCTCGGGGTGTGGGTTGCCGGCCAGATCATCGACGGCTACTTCATAACGCCAAAGATACAGGGCGACAAGACGGGCCTTGGCTACGCAGGCGTCATCTTCAGCTTCTTTTTCTGGTCAACGGTGCTGGGGCCTTTGCTTGGCATGCTCCTCGCCATCCCGCTCTCCGCGTTTTGCGTAGTCCTGTGGCGTGCGCTTAAGACGCGGTACATAAGGCCGATTGTATGAACGCGCGGCGCGGCGGGAACAGGGCCAAGGGGGTTCTCGCCATAGTTGTGAGCGCGTTCGGCTTCGCGCTCATGGCTGCGTTCGTCCGCATGGCCGACGACTTCGGCTCTCCTCTTTCGAGCTTCCAGAAGGGCTTTTTCAGGAACGTCGTGGCGCTTGTCATCGCGCTTGCGGTTCTCATGCGCTCGGGCGGAGTCGCCCGCGTCTTCAAGTGCGCAGGCGCGGCGTCGGCGCGGGCTTGGGTCATCCTCGTCCTGCGCAGCGCCCTTGGGTCTTGCGGGCTTTTTGCGAACTTCTATGCGCTGAGCCATGTCGCGATAGCCGACGGCCAGACTCTGAACAAGACGGCTCCGTTCTTTACCGTGATATGCGCCTGGCTTTTCCTCGGCGAAAAGGCGGCGGTGCGCCAGATCGCGGCGTTGGCGCTTGCCTTTCTCGGGGTGGTCTTCGTGGCGAAGCCCGGCTTCGCCGGAGATGCGGCGTTTCCGCTTGCGATGGGGCTATCTGGCGGCGTGTGCGCAGGGGGCGCGTATGCATGCGTCCATGCGCTACGCCGCTACGGGATGGAACCTGCGTTCATAGTCGTCTTCTTCAGCGCGTTTTCCACGCTGGCGGCAATTCCGTTCATTGCCGTTGACTTTGTCCCGATGACTTTCTCGCAGATCGCCGTCCTCCTTGGGGCGGGGGCGAGCGCGGCGATAGGGCAGTTTGGCATCACCGCAGCCTATGGCTACGCCGAGCCGCGCGAGATAGCGGTCTACGACTATTCCAACATAATCTTCACCGCCGTCCTCGGTTTCGCGTTCTTCGGGCAGGTCCCGGACGTGTGGTCTATCATCGGCTTCGTCCTGATCGTGGTCGCCGCAGCGAGAATCGGCGCGTCATGAACCTTTGGGGACAGACCCCGCAGAACCGTTGTAAAAGGCCTGTTTGCGTGTTGCCGTGGTGATGTTTGGCCACAAAGAGCAGGAGAAGACAGGAGAATGGCGTGGCTGTAGGTTGGGGCAGAAACGATTGCCACAGTAGCGGGATTTTATGATATACTTGTAGAACATTTTCTTTCGCAGCCTTTTTCAAAATCACGTAAAGAAAGGAACGGTAAAATGAAGAGGATGAAACGCAGGGACTTTATCGCGACGATGTTTGCGGCAGGGGCGTATCCGCTTTTGCCAGGATGCTTTTCTTCGAAGTCGTACGCTGCCAACGGCAAGGTTCGCCTTGCGGCGATCGGCTGTGGCGCGCAGGCGTGGTTCGACCTCAAGAAATTCGCGGAGAACGCCGACATTTGCGAAGTCGTCGCGTTGTGCGACACTGACATCGGCGCACCGCACACGCTTGAGGCGCAAAAGCGCTTCCCGGATCTCCCGCGCTTTCAGGACTTCCGCAAGATGTTCGATGCGATGTCCGACCGCATCGACGCCGTTCTGATCGGAATTCCGGACCACTCGCACTTCTGCGCGGCGATTCATGCGATGCGTCTTGGGAAGGCGGTCTATGTAGAGAAGCCGCTTGCGCATTCGTTCCGTGAATGCGAACTTCTGATGGCGGCGGAGAAGAAGTACGGCGTCGTTACGCAGATGGGCAACCAGGGACATAGCGGCGACAACTTCTACCAGTATCGTGACTATGTCGCGAACGGCGTGATCAAGGACGTAACGAGGATCGTTTCGCACATGAACATGCAGCGTCGCTGGCACAAGTGGGGCGGAACGACCTCTTCATATCCGAAGGCAGAGGCCATGCCGAAGACTCTCGACTGGGAGGTCTGGTGCAACGCCGCGCCTTGGCACGACTTCTCCAAGGACCTTGCCTACGGCGAGTGGCGCTGCTGGTACGACTATGGCAACGGCTGCATGGGCGACTGGGGTGCGCACATATTGGACTGCGTCCACCGCTTCACGCTCAAAGGCGCTTTGCCAAGCGAGGTTGCGATATCGAATGTCATGGGTTGGAACAGTTTTGTGTTCCCGATTCAGGATACGCTCACGATGAAGTTCCCCGGCGTGACTCTTGAGTGGTACGAGGGCCTCAACAACACGCCCAGGCTTCCCAAGGGCTTTCGTTACGCAGACAACAATGGCCTGTTCCCGGCATCGACTGCGAACGACGGACTGATCGACCCTCCGCTAAAGCCGGGCAAGGAAATATATCTTGCCGACGGCACGGTCTGGCAGGGGCTCTCCCACTCCTCGACGCTAGTTCGCTGCGGAGCGCAGGACGAGAAGGTTCCAGATTTCGAGCGCGCGCACAACGACCACTACCGCAACTTCCTGAAAGCTGTCAAGGGAGAGGAAGAGGCGAAGAGCCCGTTCCGCATTACCGCGCCTCTGTCGGAGATATTCTGTCTTGGCGTGATTGCGCAGCGTCTTAACCGTAGCTTCAGGTTTGACCCGGAGAAGAAGCGTGCTATCGGCGACGCCGAAGTTGACATGCTCCTCCAGGGTCTCGCGCCGCGCAAGGGCTGGGAAGAATACTACAAGGGCATTTGACATAATACGGGCGAAATGAGGCTGGACAGCACAATATCTGGCGTGTGGTATCCGGGCAGCGAGCGGGAAATACGCGCCCTTTGCAAGAAATGGGAGTCGGCTAACGCGGGTGGCTCGGCGCCGCCGTCAAACGTCCCCAAT
>JBGUVV010000387.1:0-5471 GCA_045220525.1 Kiritimatiellia bacterium | reverse complement strand
TCCAGCACCGACTATCAGAAACGACCCATCCGGAACGACTATGCCGTCATTCAGCGCAAGCGTCTTCTTCGCCGGAAGCGAGACACTCATCGTCTGCGTTCCTTCCACCGCCAACGGCACGTCAAATGCGTAGGTGCGATTCGTGGAATCGTCGTCGGCCACATTCAACGTCGTGCCGGTCAATGTCACGACACCGCTGTCTGAGCCCTTTGCGAACGTAAAGCCCGCCTCGCCCTCCGCGGCATTCAGCGTCATGTTCTGGAACTTCACATTGGACGAAACAGTGGCCGTGTTGCCACCCGTAGCGAACGTAGCCGAAAGAAGCCCTGTAGAGAAGTCAACGCCATCGTTGTCCCAGTTGTCCGTATTTGTCATTGCAGTGTCCGCCTCACCTCCGCCTGTCCAGGTCGCGGAAGATATCGCCCCCGACCCCACTACGGAAAAGCCTCCCGCCTTCAGCTGCGGAACACGGTCGTCTGGATAGTCATAGTCACCGGCAGCAAGTTTAGTGAGCACACCGTCAATCACGACATCAACCTCGGAAAAGCTACTCTTCGCGGCATTGTTTACAGTAAAGGATGCATCTTCGCCAAGAGTCAGAGATGAGACACCTGCCATGAACGGCGCACTTGCGGTAGACCCGACAACAAGGTTGCCTTCCACTGTAAAGTTCTTCACCACTTCAAAGACCGTCTGACCGGAAGTTTCAATGTCCAGCGTGCCGTTCGCGTCCACCGTAACTTGCGGAACACCGGAGAATGACGTGCTGCCGCCCGAAATCTTAAGAGTCCCCTTCTTGACATGAATCGTGCCTGTCGTCGAATGCGTGGTGGTAACACCGCTCATAACATCGGTGAAGCACTGTGTGTGCGCCGAATTTGCCGCGTCAATGACGAGAGACACGGCACCGTTCAAGATGTGGCCTGAATTGTGAGCCGTAGATTCACACGTAAGCGTAAGTGTGCACGGGGAATCTGACGTAATTGGACAGGAACCCTCTTTCGTCGTTCCCGTTCCAACATTTGCAAGGTATTTCATTATCTGGTCATGACCATGCAGGTTGAGGGCATGGTAATCCTTCGTCCTGTTTGAATTGCCTTGAATCTCCCAATATGCATTACGCAAGACGTTTGTGTCTCCACAATTGATGATGGGTTGATACGTCCGTACATACGTGATATTATTGGACGGATTGTTTATATAGGCATTACCATGCGCGCTCGAATTGTTGCCAAGCCAAAGGCAGTTTGCAGAAATCTTTCCGTTCACGATAAAGGGTCCGTACAAGCGAAGAAAGAGGACTTGCGTTCCGGAAGTGCAATCCCCATTCAACGTCACGGTCGCGGCTGTCTCGCCACCAATGTTGATACCGTTTGCCGTAGCCGTGATTGTCCCGTTCAGCGTCACGCTTTTTGTCGCATAAAGTGCGTAAACGCCTCTTGTGTTGGCAGGAATCGTCCCTGCCGCCGTGAAGTTGTTGTTGAAGGTTGCGCCTTGTGCATTGAAGTTAACTTGACCTCCCGGCGTTGACCCCTGCGTAATGCTGATCGGTCCGTCGCCGAGGCAGCCCTGAACATCCGCGCGAACCGGGCCTTCCGCTATGTCAATGCCGCCGGGGATATCGTTGTTGCCGTTCGAGAGCACAAGCGTGCCAAGTCCCGTCTTGCGGAGCTTGGCCGTTCCTGTGCCAGTAATCTGCCCCGAAAGCTCATAAGTGCTACCGCTCGCGACCTCAATCGTAAGCGTTACGCCGTCGCTGATTTCGTAAGACGTGTTAGAGTCCGCAGTAAGCGTTACCGTTCTGCCGGTGTCAACCGTCTCGGCGAACGCCGCCCAGAAAGCGAACAATGCGAACGACAACAAAACGCCTAATGACTGTCTTTTCATAAGGTGGCACTCCAATTTTTATTTTATTTGACAGCAATTATATCATACTCCATCGCACTTTTGCAACAGTTTCGGCTCTAAGCGAAACGTTGCATTAAGCGATGAATGTCAGATCACGTAGTGCTTCAGATTCTGCCCGTCGAAATACCCAAACGAGCGCAATGACCCGCCCTTCGGAAGCGCCACCGAGCCAGGGTTGAATATCGATATCCCGCATTCAAGCTTCTTCAGCTCCGGGATGTGCGTATGCCCGTGCGCAAGCACAGTCCCCATGCCAAGCGGCGGCAGGTGGTATTCGTTCCAGAGATGTCCGTGGGTCAAGAAGAACTTCTCGGGCCCTGCGTCCAACACCGCGTAGTCGGCCATCATTGGAAACTCGAACATCATCTGGTCGACCTCTGCATCGCAATTGCCGCGCACGGCCAATATGCAGTCCTTCCGCTCGTTTAGCATTTTTGCGACCTTGACAGGATCGTAGAAATTCGGCACGCCATTGCGAGGGCCATGGTAGAGGAGGTCGCCAAGCAGCACAAGTCGGTCAAAGCCGAGGGAATCCGCCTCTTTCAGCGCAGCTTCCAATGCCGACGGTACCCCGTGGATATCGCTCATGAATACTATATTCATATGCGTATTATACCAAATCTGTATGTAAAAAAAGAAACGCCTGGACCGAAATCCAGACGCTTCAATCTGACTAAGAAAGAAATCTTAAGCCTCGGGCTTCGTCTTCTTCAAGCCAAGACCACGGCTGTTTTCCTTCCACTCGCCGCGCTTCTGAAGAAGATCAACCCTTTCAAAGCGCTTAAGAACATTGCGCTTTGAAGTAATCTTGCCTGAACCCTTTAAAGATGCATGCTGACTCATTGTCTTACTATCCTTTCAACGATTGGGTATTATACCATTTCTTGACTGGCTTTTCAACCGATTAATTCGCCTACTTGCTCTCCGGAGCCTCTGGCGGAGGGACAAACTGCTTAAAATCATCAGCAAACGCCTCGATTTTCGCATTTCTCACAAGTTTCATGACATACTCCTGAGCAAACTTGCGCTCACTGTCGGCCTTGAGAGATTTAACAAGATCGGCCTCGTTAGGAACGGACTGAACCTCCGGAACCTTGACAAGTATGTGGCTCGCACGCACTTTTTCGGGCTCTGCGGGCTTGTCGCCAGATGCAGCGACGGCAGGGACCTTCTTCGTGACGAGGATCAGGTGATAGCCAAACTGCGTCTTGACGACGTCTGAAAGCTTGTTCACCGGCAGCTTGAACGCAACCTCGTCGAACTCCTTCACCATCTGCCCGTGCTTGAACTCGTTGAGGTCGCCGCCCCTTGCGGACGACGGGCACTCGGAATTGGCTTTCGCGAGCTCCGCGAACTTTGTCGGCAGCTCAACCGCCGGAACCTTCGCAAGCTGGGCCCTGAGATCGTTGATCTTCTTAAGAGCCGCCTTTTCGGCAGAGGCGACGGAATTGTTGTTGGAGACGATTTCCGCAATCTTGGCCTTGGCCTCGGCCTCGAACGGCACGGCGGGAACCTTGGCATGCGCGGCCTTTAACATGTTGTCGATAAGGATTCCGTTGTCGAACTCGCGGCGCCCGCGCTCTTCGCCAAGCGGAAACTTCTTGAAGTATTCGTCCATCGTCTTGGGCGCGTCTGGAGCGCGAGATATGGCCTTGAGGAATTCGTCGCCACGCGCCTTGCGGTCGGCATCGGTAACCGTCATGCCTTCCGCCCGCGCCTTCGAAGCGAGCACCTTCTCGACGATGAAACCCTGTACGACCTGGTTCTTCGCCATCTGCCTGTAATAGGCCTCGTGTTCCTTGGGGAGCTTGTCCCCCTGGGCCTTGATTATAGCATCTACGTCCGATTCGACTCTCTCGCGTGTGAGCACTTCACCATTGACGGAAAGGACTTTCTCCTCTTCGCAACACTTTTCGCAACCCGCAATAGCCGCGCTTATGACGGCAACAACGCCCAGTTTGGCAATGTTCATTGTATTCAACCTCTTTCTGCTGTTTTGGCAACAACGCCAAGGACCGATCGCCTGACATCAAGCGGCAAGTCCAAATGAAGTGCGTAGTATACACCAATGACACGCAGCGCGTCAAGGGGGATCGGAAAATCGCCAGCGACTAAAGGCGGCTCCGTCGAGGCCGAAAGGGAGCCTAACAGCTCCGCGACGTCGCTTGAAACTGGCATAGCCCTTTCGCCGCGCAGAGCAAACGAGCCGACGGCGGACTCGATTTCAGGACCAAGACCGAGAAGGACCAGGACCTTGATTTCAAAGAAAAGCAGCTGCATTGCGGCCGCCCCGGGTCCGCCCACCCCTCTGCAGGCGAAATCAAGAGCGGCGGAAAGTTCCCTGAACCATGCGATGGCATCGTCGCCCTGCGGCGCGAAACGTTCAACGAGCATGCAAAAATACCCCGCGAGGGCAAGGGCCCTGTAGTCGCGCCGGAGCGATTCTCGCATTTCAATCGGGGAACATTCCCGCAAGGCGTGCAATTCCCCGTGCGCACGAGAATAATAGACGATTTCGCAGGTGTAGTTAAGGTCATACTGCCCGAGGAAAGCGCTTTTCGGCCTGACAGCCCCCTTTACGAGCGTAGTCACGCGGCCTGACGGAGTCAGCCACGATATTACGTGGCTCGTGCGCGACCATGGCCTAACGGACAGGCAGATCGCTTCGCTCTTAACCGTCTCCCCGGCCATCTCCGCGCCCAAAGGCGTCCTGCAGACGGCGAATCGCGCCGTAGGGATCGTCAGAGCCGCAGACGGCCCTCACCACCGCGAAATTTGCAAAACCGGCCGCGACAAGCTCCCTCGCCTTGCCGACGTCGGTTACGCCGCCGATTGCGACGGCAGGGCATTTGGCAGAGCGCATCATCTTCGCGGCCTCTTCAACGCCAAGCACGGGATCGGGGATCTTCTTTGTCGGAGTCGCCCACACCGGCCCCACGCCGATGTAGTCTGGCCGCTCGTCCATTGCGGCGACAGCCTGCTCAAGCGAATGCGTAGACTTGCCTACGATGCCGAGCGACGGATAAATGCGGCGCACCTCGGCGACTGGCATGTCCGACTGCCCGACATGAACGCCGTCCGCCTCAGGTTCGGCGGCGATGGACGGATCGTCGTTCACTATGAAAAGCGTATTGGTGCCCGCCGTTATCGAGCGAAGCGACCGCGCCACCGAGACGATTTCGCCGCGGGGCGCGTCCTTCATTCTCAGCTGGACGATCCCGACGCCGGCCTTCACCGCCGCCTCGCAGCAGCGCTCGTAGCCGACGACGGGATTCGTCATCACGAGATAGAGGCCGAAGTCGGTCATTTAGCGCCGAGGTCCTCCGCGATGATTTTGGCGACGAGGCGCCCGCTCTTGAACATCCCGCCGAAGATCGGCCCCATGCGGAAGCCGCCCTGTACGTTGTTCGCAGCCATGCCCGAGGCGTAGAGGCCCGGATAGAGGCGCTTGGTGTTGAGGACTGTCGTCCGCTCGCCATCCTCCATCCACATCGGCTTCTCGCCGAGGATGCCGCCGGTAGGCGAGTCGATCTTCACTCCGGCCTTGTGGACGGCCTTGTTGA
>JBGUVV010000386.1:0-5257 GCA_045220525.1 Kiritimatiellia bacterium | reverse complement strand
TCGCGTGCTCGGCGAGCGTTCCGCGAGGATCCCGCGCGTAAGCCTCGAGCGTGCGGCGGCCGAGCCCCTCGAAGTCGCCGCAGGCATAAAGAGCGCGCGCAAGGGCAAGCTCGCGCAGGCAGCGCTCCATCTCGGAGCCGACGCCATATCCGCCAAGAGGCGGAAGGTCCTTCAGGGCTGCGCGCGCCCAGCCGCCGACTCCCGGCCTGCCAAGGGCTTCGGCGAGCGGCTTCGCGGCCTTCGGGTCGCCGAGGGCCTCAAGGCCAAGCGTCGCAGCGCGAAGTACGCGGAAAGGATCCGCCACGGGATCGACGCGCTGAAGCTGGCGGACCAACGGGGCAAGGGCATACGGAGACTTCGTGCGCCCCAAGGCGACGGAAAGCCCGATTCTGTCGTATGCCTCGCCGCAGTACCCGACCCCCTTGCGAAGGCGCGCAAACGCGACTTTCCCGTCGACAAGCTGAGACAGCGTCTCGGCGCCAGTCGCGTCGCCCAGGAGGCCAAGGATGATCGCGTAGGCCTGCCGCGCCCCGGCCGTCGTCGCCGCCCGGTAGCAATCGCGGAGAAGAGGAAGAGACCTCTCGGGATAGCGGAACACATACCCGCTGCCTCGGTAGCCGTTCCCTATGCCGGCGACGACGCGCGCAAGTTCGGCATCGGAGAGCTCCGGATCGTCCTTCCAGTCGAGCACCTCCGGCGGGAGGTTGCCCTTGTCCACAAGTTTGCGCTGGATCTTCTTGACGTCTATAGCCCTGAAGTCGCCGTTCGCCGAACGCACCGCTTCCGCCGCGCAGAGGCCGATGGCGAAGCCTTCGTTGATCAAGTCCGCGCGCATGCGCGTGAACGGAACGACGTCCCGGGCGACGCCCTTCCCGAGACCGATGACGGCCATGCCGCCCACGCCCTTCGGAAGATAGGATCTCAGGGGAATGTTGGCATAGCGGACGGCGACGCCATCCACCTCGGCGACCGTGCCGTAGTCGTCCTGGAAGAATCCGTGGGAATCCTGTCGGCTTCTCGAACGGTTCACAGTGTCAGGAAACCTGCGCCCGGCGATGACGTCCCAGCCTTCAAGCGTCAAGTCCGGGACGATGCGGCGGCGCTCGCGGCTGTCGACCATCTGCTGGATGTCCCATGGGTCGGGAGCGCCGGCGCGCGAGCGCACACCAAAGAGCCACAAGTCCCATGCGTCGGGGTCGTTGACGTAGCCGAAGTCCGTGTTGACTCCGCCGCGCCCGAGGCGCTGCGGCGCCTGGCCCGCGCTTTGGAGCGCAAGTTCGCGGGCGCCGATGAACGTCGTCCTCGCTCCTGCCGCCGCAGCGACATCGGCATTGCCCGTGGCGTCGATCACAGAGCGCGCACGCACGACGCCGCGGCCAAACGGCGTGACGACGACGACGCCTGCTACGCTCCCGCCCTTTACATACACGCCTTCGCCGAAAGCGCCAAACCAGATGTCCGCCCCGGCGTCGCGGCACATCCGCCGAAGAGACTCCGCCACCACAAGCGACATGATCTCTCCGCCGGTCTTCCTCAGGCTGGCGGTGTAGTCCTCCACGAACCCCACTCGGTTGCCGTCGTAGAAGCCCGAGATAGTCCCGTCGGAACCGACGCCGCCAAGAAGATGCAGATATTCAACTACGAGCGTCCGCGCACCATCCCGCGCCGCGCCGATCGCAGCAGGCGCGCCGGCGGTGCCGCCGCCCACGACGACGACATCGTAGTCGCCGAGGACTGGCAGCTCTCGCGCGGGGCTTGCGACAAATCCAAGCCTTTCTGAGAGCCTGTCGTAGGGGCGCAGTCCGCCAAGGGCCTCGCGGACCTCGCCGTCCGCCGCAACCCGGGCCAGACGGGACGAGACGGCTGCGTCACGCAGCGCGCCACGCCGCCGCGCGGCTGCGGCGGCCTCCCGCCCCGCCGCGGCGCCGGCGGCTATGCGCGCGCCGAGAGGACGGTCGTCTGGAACAGTCCAGAGCCATTTTCTCTCCGACGCACGCGGCAGCGGCGAGACGAGCCTGAGCTGGTCCGCAGGATCGAATGTCGTCGGGTTCCAGAGAAGGTCCCGAGCCAGGCACTCGGCCTTTGCAAAGGATGGATACGACCCGTCGGCCATCGGCAGCTCGAAGGTACAGCGCCACACACGCCCGGTGACCGGCAGCCCGGCGAATTCGCCATACGCCTCTGTCGCACGCACATGGTCGATGTAGCGTCCTCCAGGCAACGCCTCGACGGCAACGCCTGGGGCGTCTGGACGCCCGCCGGAAACTATGACTCGCGTGAAAGTCGCCTTCCCCCACTTCCCCGGCAACGGCGTGCCGAGACGGTTGACGACGCTGTAGCGCGTCGCATCGACCATGCACTTCGCCCGGATCGCCTGACGGCCGGAGCGGTTGGCGATCACGATGCCTGCAAGCTCCCCAGAGCCGTCCGCAAGGACGTCGGTCACGGGCGAGCCGGTTATCGCCGTTACGCCCGACTCGGCCAGCACGGCGTCGAACGTGCGCTTGACCTTGAGCGGGGAAGGATCAGAACACGTCTTGTCGGCGGCGGCAAGGCAAAAGCGAATCCTGGAGAGGAGCTGGCACGCCGCACCGGCCCTCGGCGATACACGCACGCGCACCTTCTTGAGACTTGCATCGACCTTTGCGCGATAGACGACGACAACCTGTTCCGTTTTCCTTTTCACTTCACCGCCAGTTGACTTGAGATCCTCAGGCTCGCCGTCGCGGACGGCCTCTCCGTCGGCAGGCACGACTTCCCCGCCGCGTTCAAAGGCTATCTCGCGCCCTTCCTGGTCCCCCTCAAGGATGACGCCGGACACGTCGCCTGTCAGCGGCCCGGGTCCTGCGTCGCGCGGAATCTTTCCTCTGTGGTCAACAGAAAGCGCCGCAGACCGCCTCTCGTCCGCATTCTCGATGACGACGACCTCGATTGACGCGATCCTGCGCCGGTCGTGAAGCGTACAGACGACGGACGCCTCGTTCGTGAGAAGGACGCTGTCGCACACGCCCGACGGCGGCGTAGGCGTGGAGAGCTTGTCCTTGCCGTCGTTGAAGTACTGCCAGCCGCCGAAATAGCGGAAGCCATTCTCGAAGTCGTATGCATACGGCGCGAAAGACCACGAGTCTGCGCAAAGACGCCGCTCAAGCTCGCTGGCCGAAGGACTCTTGTCGCACTGAAGCTCAAGGGTGCCGGCCATGTCCTCGCCAAGATACGGGAATCCGCCGGCAAGAAACACCCGCGCCCCCGCGTCTGACGCGGCCACGGCCGCAGACACGCCAGACGCCGTACCGCCGACGACCACGACGTCGACATCTGCCGCAACGGGAATCTCCCTTGCGCTCTCGACAACCGTGTCCGCCATGGCCGCCCCGGCCAAAGCAAGCGCCACAGACAGAAAAAATTTCTCCTGCATAAGTCAGTTATTATACAACATTTCCCATAATAAATGGGCAAATTCCCATCACATTTTTGGGCAATATTTCGACCATGACCTGGATTTTACCATAGCAAAATCCTCTTCCTACGGCAGAACCTTGTAGTCGGGCATGTAGCCGGAAATGCGGAACGTCCTAAAGCCCTCTGCGGCCTTGCACCCCCACTGCAGGCCCCAGAACGCCGCCATGATGCGCTTGGCGATGCTGAGGTCCTTCGGCCCATTGTACATTTCCAGATACGCCTTCTGGCTTTCGTGCATGTTGGCGGCGGCGCAGACGTCCTCGAGTTCGTCGGAGATGTCGACATAGACTTCGGGGACGAAGCCAATGCCCTTCGCAGGGCCCCATGTGAAGACGCTCACCTTCTTCATGCACGGCTGTTCGCTCGACTGCTGGTTGATGCCGGGAAGCGAAATGATCATCGAGCGAACAAGCTTCGACGTCATCCAGTGGTCCGGGCTCTCGTCCACCGGCGAATGCGTGAACATGACATCAGGGTTCGCCCAGCGCATTGCGTCCAGAACCTTCGTGCGCATCTCGTTCGAATCCAGAAGCCGCTCGTCGTCTGCGCGGAGGAAGCGCACCTGGGCGCCGTAGACCTTGGCGCTCTCCTGCATCTCGGCCTCGCGCACGCGTTCTATCTCCTTCACGTCGCGAATGACGTTTGAGCCCGTGTTGCCGCTCGTCGTGAGCACGATGAAGATATTGTGCCCCATCTTGTGGTACTTGAGGAGCGTGCCGCCGCAGTTAATCTCGGCATCGTCCGGGTGGGCGCAGACGCAGAGTATGTTCAACTTCTTCTGCGGCGCAGCCTCGGCCGCAGACGCGACATATGCGCACTGGCAGGCAACGGCCAAAGACGCGACGGCAAGTTTGCTGATTTTCATTTCATTTCCTTTCTTGCTGGTTTCAAAACACTTGAGCTGCAGGCGTCGGGCGAACAGGGCGCGACAGCACAACCGCGTAAACGAAGAGATAGGCGAAAAGCGCCATCGTGAGACCGTAGCTGTTGAGAATCCCCACCCTGTCGGCAAGGAGTCCCTGAAGCGGAAGCAGCATGCCGCCCGAGACCATGGTCATGAAGATGCCCGATGCGAGGGCGAGATGCGTCCCCAGGCCCTCCACGGCCAGATTGAATATGCTGCTCCACATGACCGACGTGCAGAGCCCGCAAAGCGCCATAAGAATCATTGACTTCGGCAGAGTCGCGCCGAACACGGTCGTGTATTCCAGCGGCATGGCGATCACGGCCGCCAGCAGCGCGATTCCTGCCGCAGAGCATACCGCCATCATCGTGCGCGCCGAGACGCGTGCGCCAATCGCGCCGCCCGCAGCGCAACCGAGCGTCATCGCCAGCCAATAGCACGAAATAACGCCGCCCGCGACTGCTGGGCCCGTTTCCTTCAGGTTGCTCATGTAGAGGTTGGCCATGTTCGGGATGCCGCTCTCAATAATCTCGTAAAGGAAAATGGCCAACGCCCCAAAGGCGAAGTGACGGATGGAAAATACCGTCCTGATGCCGGCCCAGCGCACGGGTGCCGTCTCGGGCGCCGGCTCGGGAATGTTCGAGAACCAGACGACGGCCGCGGCAACGGCAAAAAGCGCGAGACCCGCGAACTGCACGGGCGCGACGTCCGCCACCTTCGCCGTCTCCACGTTGCCGCCCACGAGCATCCCCGTTACCAGAGGGGCCAGCATCCCGCATACGAGATTGAGCGAGCAGCCGATCAGCACGAGCTGGTTGCCCTTCTTTCCGCCGCCGCCAAGCGTGTTGAGGAGCGGGTTGGTCACGAGGTTGAGCATGCACATCGAAAAGCCCG
>JBGUVV010000385.1:0-2812 GCA_045220525.1 Kiritimatiellia bacterium | reverse complement strand
TCCCTGTCCTTCTTCTTCAGAACCTCCTTCCTCCACCTCGACAGCTTGCCTTTCCAATTTGACCCACGAGATTGTACAACTTTCGATGCAAGGAAACATGGAGTGCAAGTGGACAGTGCCGCCCGATTTTGGTATCATATGGCAGACATTCCCACAATTACAACCTTAGGAGCCATGAAATGACTAAATCGACAATGACAAGGGTGGCTGTCTTCGCCGCAGCCGTCGCTGCATCGCTCGCGGCATCGGCAAAGAGCCAGGAAGCGTCCCTCTGGAGAGGCGAAACCTGCGCTGCGCTCGTGAACGACTCCATCGAGCTTGGCGCAGACCCGGAAGGCCTGTCAGTGCGCAAGGGCGTCCTGCGCCGCGCAAGATACCGCCCGAATCCGCGCGCCATGCAGATCGCGGAATGCTACGACATCGTGGAATGGGGCATCGACGGCGCACCGTGCATCGTCGAGATAACGGCCCCGAGCGACGCGAAGCCTGGCGTAATCAAGTGGGGCGACCTCGACATACGCGTCGTCGACCGCGTGCTTCCGCCTGCTAAGGACTGGAAATACCACCTCGACCTCTGGCAGCACCCGTGGGCCGTCGCGAGAGTCTCCCGCTCAAAGCCGTTTTCAAAGGAGCACTACGACGCCATGCGCCCGACATGGGAGCTCCTCGCCTCCGCAGGGCAGAAGGTCCTGACAACGACCCTCGTCGACCAACCGTGGAACCACCAGTGCCGCGACGCCTACGGCACGATGATAGGCAGGGTCCGCAATGACGACGGCACCTGGAGGTTCGACTATTCGATCTTCGACGAATACGTGGAATTCGGGCGCAGCTGCGGCATCGGCCCGCATATAGCGTGCTACACCATGTGCCCATGGGGATACAAGGTCTCGTGGCACGACGACAAGGGAGAGGAACACCATGCGGACGCGACTCCCGGCTCCGAAGCGTTCAAGGACTTCTGGGGCGCATTCCTTGTAGATTTCGCCTCGCACCTGAAGGCAAAAGGATGGTTCGCCGACACTTACATCGCGATGGACGAGCGCTCGCCAGAAGATGTCAAGGCAATTGCGGACTTCATCCAGGAACGTGCGCCCGGCATGAAGATATCCATGGCCGGCAACCGCAAGCCCAGCGACTTCAAGGGCATCACGATAGACAACTATTCGCAGCTCATAAGGGACATCTCCCCCGAATTCCTCGAGGAGCTCTCCGTCCGCAGGGCGCAGGGGATGACCACTACCTTTTACGTCTGCTGCAGCCCCAAGCGCCCCAACAACTTCCTCGAATCGGAGTCTGCCGAGAACTTCTGGATAGGCGCATACCCGGCCATGGTCGGATTCGACGGATTCCTCCGCTGGGCGTGGAACAGCTGGCCGGACAACCCCTTCAGGGACGCCTCGTTCTACCACTGGCGCGCCGGCGACACCTTCCTCGTCTATCCTGGAGCGGTTCCTTCATACCGCTTCCTGGAACTGCGCAACGGCATTGTCACGGCGGAAAAGCTGCGGATACTCCGCGAACAGGGCCTGTTTGCGGATGAAATCTCCGCCCTCGCCGCGCGTTACGACTTCAAGGCGGCGATGGACGGAAAGGCGGACTTCAGCAAGCTCAGGGAAGACGCCCTCTCGCTTGTAAACCGCTGAGGGCGCCGCGACTCTCCACGTCGGCCGGTCAGCTGACGTGGAGGACGCGCTCCTTGATCTCCTGCGTGCGGCCCTGGTTCCAGAACTGGCTGCCGATGTAGCCGCACGTGCGCCTTGCGACGTTCAGCTTCGACTCGTCGGTGTTGCCGCACTTCGGGCACTTCCAGACGAGCTTCCCGCTCTCGTCCTTAACGATCTCGATCTCGCCGTCGAAGCCGCACACCTGGCAGTAGTCGCTCTTCGTGTTGAGCTCGGCGTACATGATGTTGTCGTAGATGTACTTCATTATCGAGAGGACCGCAGGGATGTTGTCCTGCATGTTCGGGACCTCAACGTACGAAATGGCGCCGCCGGGCGAGAGACGCTGGAACTTCGCCTCGATGCGAAGCTTCTCGAAGGCGTCGATCTTCTCCGTCACGTGTATGTGGTAGGAGTTCGTTATGTAGTTGCGGTCGGTCACGCCCTTCACGATGCCGAAGCGCTTCTGGAGGCACTTGGCGAACTTGTAGGTCGTGGATTCGAGCGGGGTGCCGTAGAGCGAGTAGTCGATGTTCTCGGCCTTCTTCCACTTCGCGGTGTACTCGTTGAGCTTCTGCATGATCTCGAGGCCGAGCTTCTCGCCCTCGGGCTCCGTGAGCTTCTTGCCGTTCAGCGCGAAGACGCACTCCCAGAGGCCGGCGTAGCCGAGCGATATCGTGGAGTAGCCGCCGTGCAGGTACTTGTCGATGGGCGTCCCCTTCGGAAGGCGCGTGAGGGCGCCATACTGCCAGAGGATCGGCGCGGCGTCGGAGAGAGTCCCCGTGAGGCGCTCGTGGCGGCACTGCAGGGCCTTGTGGCAGAGCTCGCACCTGTCTTCGAAGATGCTCCAGAAGCGGTCCATGTCGCCGTTCGCGGAGAGCGCGACGTCAACGAGGTTGATCGTGACGACGCCCTGGTTGAAGCGGCCGTAGTACTTGGGCTTTCCGTTCTCGTCCACGTATGGGGTAAGGAACGAGCGGCAGCCCATGCACGTATAGACGTTGCCGTTGCCGTTCTTGTCGATCTTGTACTCGAGCATCTTCTTCTCGGAGATGTAGTCCGGCACCATGCGCTTCGCGGTGCACTTGGCCGAAAGCTCCGTGAGATACCAGTAGGGCGAGTCCTCCGTCACGTTCTGCGGCTCAAGG
>JBGUVV010000384.1:0-2547 GCA_045220525.1 Kiritimatiellia bacterium | reverse complement strand
TCCCTGTCCTTCTTCTTCAGAACCTCCTTCCTCCACCTCGACAGCTTGCCTTTCCAATTTGACCCACGAGATTGTACAACTTTCGATTCTTGTTGGTTGCGACAGGTTTGCTGCGGTGCGTTTTGATATAATATTGCCTGAAAGTAGCGTAGCGCAGCATGGCAAAAAGAGTACCAAAGGTTACGGTGTGTCGCAATGTCAGGAATCGCGTTTTGGTCGCGCTTCCTTATTCCCATCTCTCCCAGCGGAAGCTTGCCGGCATATTCAGGTATGTGTGCGAATGTGCGGACTGGGACCTGAACATCATGTCGGACGGCAGCTTGCTTACGCCGGAGGCTTTCGAGATCATCGCCAACGAGGGTGTTGATGGCGTAATTGTCTCGGCTGACGGCGTGGAGAGCGCATTGGCGGAGATCGCGAAACGGAACATACCGGCCGCACTGATCGGTCTCAGATACTTCCCGAGAACTACGGATGTCGTGTTCGTGCACACTGATGAATCCTCAATCGGTCGCGAAGCGGCGCTTTTCTTCTTGAACAGGGCGCACTGGCGTTCGTATGGATACGTCCATGCCCAGAATGGATGTGGCTGGGATGCGCGTCGCGCACGCGCGTTTTCCGCAACGCTTTCCCGTCATGCGGTCAAATGCCATGAATTTCCGCAAACGGTCCAGTCTGACAGGTCGAGCAAGGCTCTTGAAACATGGCTTAGGGTGCTGCCGAAACCTGCCGCCGTGCTCGCCTCGGACGACTACTGCGCCTACAAGGTCATAAGCGCGTGCAAAGCGGCCGGCGTTCGCGTTCCGACGGATGTGTCTGTAATCGGTGTGGGAAATACCGAGGTCGTATGTGAGAATTCGGTACCGTCGATTTCGTCGATTGAACCCGATTACGACAACGAAGGCTATCTTGCCGCCAGGCATCTTGATAGAATCATGTCGGCCGAGAGGCCAGTCAAGGCAGAGAAAGTAAGCGGAGGCGTAAAGGGCGTGGTCGTGCGCAATTCCGCATCCAACCCGAAGAAGTGGGCGGGGCTGCTCGTCCAGAAGGCGCTCGCGTACATTCGTGCGAACGTCTGCCGGGGAATAGGCGTGCCGGATGTTGTGGCTTATCTGCACGTTTCGCGCACGCTTGCCGATCTCCGCTTCCGTGAAGTGCTCGGTACCACGATCTTGAACACGATAGTCGATGAGCGATTGGAGCGGACACGCAACGAGCTGATGGATTCCGACGAATCGATTGCCAGCGTCTGTTCGCGATGCGGATGGAAGAGCGAGAACCATCCCAAGAAGCTCTTCCGCGCCAAGTACGGGCAATCCATGCGTGCGTTCAGAAACTCCATCAGAAGCGGCAAACTGCGCACGCTTGGCGTTGCGGTAGCTGTTTTGTCGGGGGCGCTGTCGGCGATGGCGGAGGTCGACATCGAGAACGATTCGTTCCGTCTGACGCTTTCCGAATCCGGCTATGCCACATCCCTCGTCTGCAAGGAGACAGGCGAGGAGTGTCTGGCGAAAGGCGTGAAGATGCCGTTCTGCACGCTCACGCAGTACCGTCCCTACGACAATGAGAACTTCCTCATTCATCCCGCCAAACCGACCACCTATCCGGCGAACCGGATTGCCCGCGAGGGGGAGCGCCTTGTGGTGGAGTTTGACGGTACGGCGGACGTCGCGTACATCGCGATGCGGACAATGCCCGATTATGTCGGTTTCGTTCTTGAGCGGCTCGACTACAAGATCGAAGATTTCGGTCTCAAACGCAAGACGGAAACCGACGAGTTCGCGCTTGTGAGACTGCCCATCGCGCGTCGCGCCCATTTCGGCGAGTGGCTGAACGTGATGTGGGACGACCGCACAGCGGTTACGTTGCTCGGCGATGCACCCGAGACGAAGATCGATGCGTTCTCGCGCGGGGACGGGGTTTGCGAGTTCTATGCCGGAATGGAGAACCGGGTGAAGCTTGAGGGCTGCGGCGCGGTGCTCGTCGCTGTGCGGAAAAACCGTCTGATGGATGTGATTGGAGCGGTGGAGCGCGATTATGGGATGCCGAACGGCGTCGAGGCGCGGCAGAAGATCGGCACCTTGGCATCGTTCTACTGGACGAAAAGCATCTCGCCGACGAATGCGGACCGTCACATCGCCGCCGCCAAGGCCTGCGGACTGAAGTATCTGATGATCAACTACAGGGCGTTTGCGCGCACGTGCGGCCATTACGACTTCGACCTGAAGAAGTTTCCGCATGGACTTGCGGACGTCAAGGCTGTAACCGCGAAGATACGCGAGGCCGGCCTGATACCCGGTCTGCACTTCCACTACAACAAAGTCTCCACCAATGATGCGTATGTGGTCGACGGAACCCCCGACCCGCGAATCCACGGCATCCGTGACATGCTTCTGGCGCATCCGCTGTCTGCGGAGGACGACACCATCTACGTCCAGGGCAATCCGGCGGGCATAGTCGTAGAGCCGGTCGCGGCAAGTGAACTGGCCGCGCGCGAAAGCGCCCGCCATATCGTTCAGATCGGCGATGAGCTGATACGCTACCGGC
>JBGUVV010000383.1:0-2603 GCA_045220525.1 Kiritimatiellia bacterium | reverse complement strand
TGACAGGGATTGCCGCCCTTGTGCTTTCCGTCAGGAGGGCGTTCGGGCGATACTCGGCATACGGGTGTCTGGCGCTGTCGGCAGTGGAACGGATGCGGCTTGTGTCGCGCCAGGTGCCGTTTCTCGTCGCAGACCGGCAAGTATACCTCCCGTTCCTCGGAATCGCACTGAGGGGCGACAGCGTCGCTGTGTCGCGAAGCTGGCTCGGCGCTGCGGCGCAGGGAATCATTTACGCTTGGCTGAGCGGCAGGCTTGGCGACGGATTCCGGGAGCGTGACATCATCCGGGAACTTGGATGTTCGCGGGCATCGGCCTTTCGCGCGATGTCGGAACTGTCGGCGTTCGGGTTGATCATGCGTTCCCCGAATGGATGTTCGTTTGTTCCCGGCGCACTCGAGTCTTTTCGGCTGTTTCAGCCACGACTGCGCGCGTCCCCTTGGCGCAACGGACTGATACAGGCGGCCTTTGGGCAAGAGGCACTACCGTCCCACAAGTGCAAAACATCGCCGCATGACGCTGCATAACGCGTCATTATCGTTCAAAACGAACCGTTATCTGATAGCAGTCTAGAAGAGGTTTTTCAAGTCGATGTCGGAATCTCCCGGTTTTGCTGGCATTTCAGTGCGTCTGCTGTCCCATTGCGGCAGACGGGAAGTCGAGAACCGCCTGGAAATACAGCGGTCTCGGCTTGGCGGCGTGGGATTTCACGGGGCCTGCTGTCCCATACAGGCGCAAGGTCTCGATGAGTTTCCGGCGGTTCCAGAGCGTGCCGCGCACGAGCGCCGCGAGCCGGGAAAAGCTCAGGCTCCACTTCGAGAGGTAGCGCAGATATCGGAGAATCAGATGGGCCAGGAGTCCGATCCACACCTGCCACTGCACGGCGTTCTCGCTGTAGCCGATGAAGTCGTGGATCTGGCACGTCTGCTTGAGTTCCTTGAAGAAGGTCTCAATCCCCCACCGGTCACGGTATATCTCGGCCACCGTCCGCGCAGACCACTTGAGGTTGTTGGTCAGGAACATCATCGTCTTCATCTGGCCCTGTATCTCCACGACCGCCGTGACGCGGCGCAGAGTGCCATTGTACTTCGACGCAGTCGACTTCTTCGCGGGCACGACGATCTCGTCCGCGAGTATCTGCGTCTTCTTCTCGTCCGTCGCCACGGCCGGCTCCATGAGCCGCCTCACGACCTCCATCTTCATGTTCCGCTTCTGGCGCGTCACGAACCAGACGCCGCGTTCGTCAAGCCCGTTCATGAAGCCGAAGTCCGTGTAGGCTCGGTCGGCGACGGCGATGTCTCCGCGCTTCAGGTGCGCGGTAAGTTCTGCGGCGCGCACGGAGTCGTGGTGCGCGGCGTCCTCCACGATGGCGAAGGACGGGAGCCTGTTGCCGAGGTCGAGCGTCAGGTGGAGCTTCGCGGCGGCCTTCTCGCGGCGGTGCTGCGCCCAGTCGAAGCTGTTCATCGTCAGCTTGATCGTGGACGAGTCGACGGCGAACATCGGCGCCTTGATCCGGAAACAGTAGCCCCTGTGCGGCCCGTGCCCGAACTTGGGGGCGATGGCCGTGAGGTGTTCGTACATCCGCCAGTAGAGGTCCTTCGCCATGGCGGACGGGCGCGCTGCGTTGGCGTTCGAGAACGTGTTGCGCCTCGGCACGGTTACGCCCATCGACGTCCAGAGCGTCTCGTTCGCGGCCGCGACATCGCAGATAGAGTTGAGCGACTCCGTCTTCGACACCTGGCAATAGAGCATCGCCGCGACGTGGCTCTTAGGGGTGAACTTCCGGCTCAGCACCTTGTGCGCCTTCGCGGTTTCCGCGATGAACTGGTGCGGTATGACGTTGACAATCTGACAGATAATAGGGTATACTGTCTTCGTTGCTTTCGGGTTGGTTGTTTTCACACCCGTGTAGTCTACACGGTTACCGCCCGAAAAGCAACACTGAATCGCATCCTTCAGTTCACGAATGGGATGCTAGTGGGCAAGAGGATAAATCAAGACTATTGCCTACAGCTCGAAGTGACGCCTGAAGGCAAGGAGGTAGTCCTCCATGTTGCCGGTCGGGTCGCCAATGACGATGAACGAGTCCGAATGCGGGGCGAAGTACTGCTTGAACTTGTCGAATCCTTTTACCATAGCGTTTTCTCTAGTAGCCTTTCTGTTGCGGTTTGGATGCGGGGATCGGTGGAACCTTTCAGAGATATGCAAAGAGACAGTGGATCGACTTGCCCCTTGCCATCGTTGAGAAGCCGTGGATCGTAACGCCACGATTCCATGATGTCTCCGTCATAGCGGTGTATCTTTGCTTCTGGTATCTTCTTCACGGCGCTTGCCGGAAGAGCTAAGGTCTTGAAGTCGTTATCGACAATGTCCGAGTATTCGGCAAGTGCGGTGATGCCGGATTTGATGGCATCGTTAAACTTTGCCTTGACCCTGAACCTGCTGCGTACCGGCGAGACGAACACGGGCGAGGCCTTCTCCCAGACTCTCTTCTTGTCGAAGGAGAACTCCATTCCGCCGTCCCGATTGGAACGGATCGTTCTTGCGAGGCTGCGGCGTTCAAGCTCTCTAGCCGCGCGCGACAGGTTGACCGGTGTGATGTTCAG
>JBGUVV010000382.1:0-2226 GCA_045220525.1 Kiritimatiellia bacterium | reverse complement strand
ACTTCATGCTGTGCGCCGGCGTCTCTCTCGGCGTTTGCCCGGATTTCAGGCGGATATTCGATGCAGTGGAGCGGTTTCGGGCGAGTTTCCTCTTTCTGGTGCCGGCGCTTGCGGAGATACTCGCGACGAAGATATCCCAGCGCGGCAAGTCGGCGTTGGAGGCATTGGGATTCCAGATTGACTGGATTCTCACCGGCGGAGCCCCGCTGCCTCGCAGGACATACGAGCACGTGTCGTCGCTCGGCGTAAAGATGCTTTCAGGATACGGGCTCACCGAGACGACGTCGCTGTATTCGCTGGAGCCGACAGAGGGGCTGCCTCGCATCGGCAGCGCAGGGTTCGTCTCTAAGAACCCGCTCGTCGAGACTTCCGTGTCGCCGGAAGGCGAGCTTCTCATCAGGGGGCCTTCCGTGATGAAGGGCTACTTCCGCAATCCGGAAAAGACGGCGGCCGCAATCGACGCCGACGGCTGGTTCCACACGGGAGACATCGGCCGCATCGACGCCGACGGCTGCGTATGGATAACAGGCCGCGCCTCGCGGACGATAGTGCTTTCTTCCGGAAAGAAAGTGGCGCCGGAGGAGCTTGAGGCGCTGATTCTCGCGATCCCCGGCGTCCTCGAGGCCGTGGTCACCGGCGGCGGCGAGATGCGCGAGATAAAGGCCGAGATATATGGATCGGTTCCGGAGAGCTTCATCTTGCGGGCGGTGGGCCAGCTCAACCTCGAGCTGCCGGTGTACAAGCGCATAAAGCGCACTGTCGTGCGCACAGAGCCGTTTCCCCGCACGGCATCGGGGAAGATAAGGGTCTCTTGAGAACGGTGCATTTAGTTCCGGCGATGGAGCAGGGCGGAGTGGAGAGCGCCGTCCTCTCGCTGAGCCGCAATCTTGTCCGCGCCGGCCACGAGTCGATAGTGGTTTCGAGAGGCGGGAGGCTTGTGGAGGCATTGGAGCGCGACGGCGCTCGGCACGTTGCGATGGACCTCAAGTCCAAAAACCCGCTGACAAGCTTCGCCCGCGCCGCCGCATTGCGCCGTTTCCTCAAGTCTGTCGCCTCTCCAGAGACTCTCGTGTGCGCGCACTCGCGCGTTCCGGCCTGGCTGTTCGTCATGGCAAACAGGTCTCTCGGCCTTCCGTGGATAACGTATGCGCACGGAGCCAACAGCGTTTCCTTCTATTCGGCGGTCATGACGCGCGGCGACTTGGTGGTCGCGCCGTCTCGGTTCCTTGCCGACTTCCTTGTTGAGAACTACGGCGCGAAACGCGGCGCCGGCTCCCTCGACCGTCGCATCCGGGTCATCCCGAATTCCGTCGATCTTGATCGCTTCGACCCTGCGGCAGTGGATCCCTCCGCTGTTGCGAAGCTGCGCGCGGAATGGCGGCTTGAGAAGGGCGACCATGTCACGATGTCCATCGGGCGCATAACCCCGTTGAAGGGATTTGACGCCGTAATACGCGATTTTTCGGGCCTTGTCGCCAAGGGGCCGCCGCCCGGGTTCTCGCGGCGCAGGCTTGTCATAGTCGGTGCCGCGCTCGATGGGAAAGAGGGCCTCCTCGGCGAGCTCAAGGCGCTCGCCGCCAACACGTGCCCCAGGGATTCCGTCGTGTTCGCCGGGGGAAGGACGGACATCCCGGAGTGCCTTTCCCTAGCCGACGAGGTAGTCTCGGGGAACGTCGTGAAGCCGGAGTCGTTCGGTCTTTCGGTCGCCGAGGCCCTTGCGATGGGGAAGCCCGTCCGCCTTCTCAGGAAGTTCGGCGGCGCGGCCGAGGTCCTTGATTCTGTGGAGTCGTTCCAGGGGGGCTCGACGCGCGATGCAGTGCGCTCGCTCTACGGTTCCGAGACGATGATCGGCAAGACCCTTGCCGCATACGAGGAGGTGCTCGCATGATACATTTCAACAGGCCCTATATGACGGGGAAGGAGACGGAGTACATCCGCAAGGCCGTGGAAAGCGGCAAGATATCCGGCAACGGGATGTTCACCGCGGAGTGCCAGTCGTTCTTCGAAAGCCGCTACGGGTTCGGCAAGTGCCTGCTTACGACGTCTTGCACGGATGCGCTGGAGATGGCGGCGATCCTTTCCGGCGTCGGCCCCGGCGACGAGGTGATAGTGCCGTCATATACCTTCGTCTCTTCCGCGCTGGCCTTCGTGCGCCAGGGCGCGACGGTCGTGTTCGCCGACAGCCGCCGGGACCAGCCTAACATCGACGAGGCCGCCATCGAGTCT
>JBGUVV010000381.1:0-2240 GCA_045220525.1 Kiritimatiellia bacterium | reverse complement strand
GCTCGTCTGGTTGACGATGGTGTTCATCTCGCTCAGCGTGTTGGAGAGGCGCGCCATCGACTGCACGAAGCAGTTGATCTGGGGCGGCAGTTCGAGGCCGAGTTTCTGGAGCTCGGAAACGGCCGCGTTGAGGCGATAGACCATATCGTAGGAGAAGCGTCCTTTCGAGAGGATGGAGTCGAGAATCGCCTCCGCCTTGGCGCGGTTCGCATTTAGCGCGACCTTCCCTTCGGGCGAGAGGAGCTTCTCGAGACCCTCGAGGAAGAAAGCCTTGTCGCGGAACGCCGCGCCCATGATGACGCGCAGCAGCTCGTGGCGCTCGTCGATGCCGTCCGGACGCTTTTGGAGCGTGTAGAGGTTGCCGAAGTCGATGAACGTGATGTCTCCGTTGTTCATGCCTACCGACGAGGGCTTGACCATTAGGTTTCCGGCGTGAGTGTCGCCGTGGAACTTGCCGCTGCCGAGGAGCGCCTCGTGGAACCACGCCTTCGTCGCCTGGACGAGCAGCTTCTGCGTACTCTTGATGTCGCTGTAGTTGTTGCGGCACCATTCGATCATGTTGTTGATTTCGCCGCCGGAGACGTTCTGCTTCAGGACCGGCTTCATCTTCTGCTTGCCCGTCGTGGGATCGACGGGCCCGTTCTCCCACTTGATGTGCCCGGTCGCGGGATCCTGCTCGAACACCGCCGAGACCGCATCGCGGATTCCGGCAATCTTCGCCTTGAAGAACTTGTCCACCGTCTTGCCCGAAGCCACCTCGGCGACCATGACGTCCTTCTTCGGAGGGACGACCGTCGAGAGCTTCATGGACTTCACGTTAGGCGCAATCGCCTGGAGCGGATGCGTCGCGTTCCCCTTGACGTCGTAAAGCTGAGCGCCCTCGTTGACGTTGTTCGCCTCGTTGCGGAAGTCGAACTCGGTCATGTACTGCTTGAGCTGCCCTTCCCATGTCTTCGCCATGCCGGGGCCGATCTTCTCGGCGGCGGCGGTGAAGATCTCCGCCTCGGCCTTCACGCGGCGCTCCGCGTCGTGGCGCATGATCTTGACGACGAAGTTCCGCGGATCATTCTCGCCCTTGATCTTGAACTTGCAGAGGAACGCCTCGCCCACCGACGCCGCGCCGAGGGACTTCACTAGCTCGATGGACTCGATCTCCGGCCTGTCTTCCTTCCCCTGGGACTCCTTTATCATCTGCATGAAGTGCGCCTGCACCACCTTGCGCGGAATCGGCGCGAGCGAGCTCTTCATGTCCTCGAGCGCGTCGGCGTAGTCGCCCATGATGTCGCGCGGGAGACCCTGCATCATCTTCTGGAGAAGCGGGCTCGTGCCCTTCAGGATCGCGCCGGTGAACTTGTTGATCGCCGCCTTCTGCGCCGAGGCGCGCGCCTCGTCCCTCAGTCCCGCAAAGTCGAAGTTCTGCGCATACTTCATGGCCGCCGAGAAGCACGAGCGCTTGTCGGCCTTGCTCAGCGAGGTGAAGTAGTTGGAGATCACCTGGCGGAAGAACCCGACCTGTCCGGGCGAATCGGAGTTCGCTGCAGTGTCGAGGATGGCGTTGAGGCCCTTGTCCTTGAGCTGGGTCTTGAGCTGGTCGGCGGTCAAGTCCTTGTAGGGGTCGCCGACGATGCCGCCCTGCGCGTTGACCTCCGCGCCGCCGACATTGAAGACCTCGTTGATGAAGAGCTGTATCTTCTCGCAGCCCCTGTTCGCCATCGAGAGGATGATGTTGTCGAACTTGGCGAGTTCCGAGCCGGGGAGCTTGGCGGAATCCCTGAGGAACAGCGACAGCTGCGCGACGAAGTCCTTTTCCGTCGCGGCCTGGGCGAGGCTCTTCTCGTTGCCGGCCGCCTTGGTCGCGGTCTTGAACCCGGCGTCAAGTATCTCCACCATCTTGCCGATGCCGTCTTTCACGGCTTCCGCGATCTGCGGCGCGCAGGCAGCGTCGAGGATCGCGGGATTCTTGATGATTTCGGCGAGCGCAATGACGTTCTTGTCGTCCGAAAGCATCTTGCGCATCGACTCGCCCGCCTTGTTCACCGTGACGTCGCCGACCATCGTGTCGTCGGAGAAGACGAGGTTCGCGACGAAGTCCTTTATGGCGTCGATGCCGCCGATGTCGCGCGGGACGGTCGCAATCGGCCCCGGCACGGGCGGCGGCATCGACTTTACGACATTGTTGATGTCGCCGGTGACGGGCGCCTTGACGACAAACTCGCCGTCGCCCGCGTTCGGCTTCTCGA
>JBGUVV010000380.1:0-2269 GCA_045220525.1 Kiritimatiellia bacterium | reverse complement strand
GCGTAATCATCGAGCAGGGCATCCCCGAGCGCGTCTTCCTCGACAAGAAGCAGTGGGAGTGGCACGATTCGTTCCTGCGCGTAAGGACATAGAAAGTGATATAATTACAGTAATGCGATTCAAAGTCTTCATATCCAGTGTACAGCGTGAATTTGCCGCAGAGCGGCAGATGCTGGCGGAGTATGTCCGCAAGGATGCGCTTTTGGGTAAGTTCTTTGATGTGTTTCTGTTCGAGGAAGAACCAGCTTGCGATGTTGAGGCGCGTGATTTGTATCTGCCTGAAGTTGAGAAGTCCAACATTTATCTCGGTATTCTCGGAGCGCAATTCGGCAATGCAGATGCGGAAGGTGTCTCGCCGACAGAACGCGAGTACGACCTGGCGACAATCAAGGGCAAGGAACGTCTTGTCTTTGTGAAGAAGTGCGAGCGCGATCCACGCGAAGAACGATTCGTGCAGAAGGTACAGTCCGATGTCGTTCGCAAGTCGTTCGAGACGGCGGAAGAATTGCAGCTGGCCGTGTACGCGGCACTTGTTCGCGTGTTGGAGAACAAGGGCTATATTCGTGTCGCACCGTTTGATCTGGCTGTCGATACGGATCTCACGTTAGCCGATGTGGATGACGCGAAAGTCCGTGATTATCTTGCACGGGCGAGGGAGGCGAAGAAGATTTCTGTTCCGAAAGATGCAGATGCGGCATGGCTGTTGACGAAGCTCGGCATGATAGTTCCTGACGGACGGCTTACCAATGCGGGAGTGCTATTCTTTGCGAAGCACCCACAGCAGGCGATTGACATCTCGGTTGTCAAATGTCTTCAGTATTGGGGAACGCATGTTGAGCGTCCAATTCCGTCCTATCAGACGTACGAGGATGGAATCATCGGCATGATTGAGTCGGCCTTGGCCTTTGTCATGGGGCGCATTGACCGAACCATCGGCATCCCAGATGAGCGCGGACTTGCCGCAGCGCAGGACGAACTGCCGCGCATGGCCGTGCGCGAGGCGATTGTCAACGCGGTCTGCCACCGCGATTATGAATCTAACGGGGCCGTTCAGGTGATGCTCTTCCGTGATCGCCTTGAGATTATGAATCCGGGCACACTTCCGCGAGGATGGACGGCTGAGACATTGCTGACAACGCATGAGTCGGTTGCCCGCAACAAGGTGATTGCCAAGGCTCTTGATTGGGCCGGATATGTCGAGCGTTCCGGTCATGGCACCGAGTTTATCATCGAAAGATGCGAAGCCCAAGGCCTTGCAACGCCGCAATACAAGCCAGATTCCGCCATTTTCCACACAATCATCTGGCGGAGAACGACGGAATCGGCGGTGGAAGAGGCAAGGCAAACTTCACCCATGGGTGGAGTCGGGGCCCAGTCAGGGACAAGTCAGGGACAAGTCGGGGGGACAAGTCAGGGACAAGTCGTGTCGCTTTTTGTAAGAATAACGTCAATTCTTGCAGACCAAGTGCTTAGTAGCGGAGATATAACAACAGCGCTGGGTAAAGAATACTATTCGGGTCACTTGCGAAGAGTCATTAAGATGTTGTTGTCCGACGGCATTATCGAATACACCATTCCCGAAAAGCCACGTAGCCGTTTGCAGAAATACCGCCTAACCGAAAAAGGCCGTCAAATGCTGGTGCAGAAAAGGAAGTAAAGGAATATGGGCAAACTGACAGAATGGATGCTTAAGCTTGGCGGCCATGAAATCTGGCCGCCGACGCACAACGACCCTCACATCAAGGGCCCCCAGCCCCGCATCATCAACAAACGCCAAAAGGAGTGGTTGGAGCAACTTCAAACTTCAGGAAATCCCTTCCCCAATCATCATGAAAATTTGCTATAATACGCACGTGCTCCGCGACAGCGGGGAACCGTATAGGTCGAGAACTGGCGAGGATCGGCTACCTCGCCCACCCTGCGGCCGCATAGTAGATTTGCATGACAGCAAACACGACGTTCATCGGAAATACTGGTCATATTTCACACGAAGCGAACGGCATGGTTGCGGGTTGTGCGCCCCTCTGGGGCGCCTTGCTCGTTTCGATGCATTCGTTTCAGGCCTGACCAGGGCTTCCGGTGAATGCATGGGGGAGGGAAAGAGCGCCCCTTCTTCATGCATCCGGCGCGGTGCCGGGCGGCGACGGGAAAGGGCGCGGCAACAGGAGAGAAAAGAGTTGTGTTATGGCAATGGGTAGAGTGGAGTTCCGCGACGGCAGAGCCATCGCATACGATGAGCTTGGGCGCAAGCGCACCGAGAAGGTTTGCG
>JBGUVV010000379.1:0-2900 GCA_045220525.1 Kiritimatiellia bacterium | reverse complement strand
CGAGCTCGAGGTTGAGATACGTTCCTGAGTCGCGCATTACGTCGCGCTCATAGAGGAACTTTGGCTCGATCCAGAGATCCGGCAGTCCGACCTCTACCGTCCAGAACTGGGTGTCCTCGGAAATGGACTTGTCCCAGGGGGTCACGCCCTTGCTCTTCGAGTTGGGATGATACTCGTAGTCGTATCCAACGGCGATGTCGATGGTCGTCGGCAGCCATTCAAAGTCCTCGGACGAGAATGAGTGCCCAATCGTCGCATTCGGATGGAGCTCTGTGTACTGAAAGCTGCGGTTCGTATAGCCGGCGCGGCGACCATATTTCGTGACGTCGAAAATCGCATTCACCCCGAAAGAGACCCAGTCGAAGAACGTGACTGACCCGGCAGGCGTCAGGATCGGATCCTTGTTGTCGACAAAGCCGTAGCTCAGGTATTTCGAATCGAACGCGAGCGAAACCTCACCAGAGACAATTTTCGTTTCATTGAACGAGACGCCCTCGCCGGGGGCATATGCCCAACCAGACGACTCCGTCTTTTCCTTTTCCGCGGCGAACGCCGCCCCGCAGACCGCTGTAGCGCATGCAAGCGCAATGTATCTTGATTTCATTTTTTGATTTCCTTCTTTGTGTTGTGTGTATTTTACCAAATCACTTCCCGTCCTTGCAATGGCAGCCGCCTCCGCAGCTGCATGAGCCTCCGCACTCGCACGGCATGCCCTTCTTAAGGACGCGCCAGACTGCAAACGCCGCAAACGCCAAGACCGCCACAAGCGTAACTATAGTTGCCAAGTTCATGCTTTCCCCACTTCCCCTTCACCTATTTCCCTTCCTAAATATCATCCACGCGCACCAGACGTCAACGAGCAGCGCGCCGGCCGTCCAGAGGCCGAAGCCGCCGCCGGCGAAAAGGATACCGAGCTGGTAGGCGTTGAGCGCAAGGACATAGCCGACGAACAACTGGAAGGCAATCGCGAACCAGCCCCACTTCTTCGACCCCATCTCACGAAACGTTACGGCTATCGCCACCATGCACGGCGGAACGAAGAGGTTGAAGACCATGAACGAAAGCGCCGCAAGCTTCGGGAACGCGCTCACCGACGAGAAGAACGCCTGGATGTTAGCACCCGTCGTCGCGCCGCCCATGTTCGCCGCGACAAGCCCGAGGGTGGCGGTCGCCTGCTCTTTCGCTATCTCGGCCGAGACAGACGCCGCAGCGCCCTGCCACGAGCCGAAGCCGAGCGGCGCGAAGAACCACGCAATCCAGCTGCCGAGATCGTGCAGAATCGACTTTTCGATTTCCTCGTCGCCAAGGAGATTAAGCGACCAGTCGAAGTGCATCACGAACCAGAGGAACACACACGCCGGAAAGATGATAAGCCCCGCCTTGAGGATGTAGCCCTTTAGCCTGTTCCACGTGTGGTGCCATACGCCAGAAAAGGTCGGCATGTGGTAGGCGGGGAGCTCAAGGACAAACGACGCCGCATCGCCCGCGAAGAAGCGAGTCTTCTTTAGCGCGATTCCGCCGAGAATTATTATCGCGATTCCAACTACGTCCATGAGCGCGGCGACATACCACTGCTCACGGAAGAAAAGCGCCGCGAACATGGCGATGATGACCGTCTTCGCACCGCACGGAACGAACGTCGCGAGAATCACCGTCATTCGCCGCGCGCGCTCGTTCTCAATTGTCCGAGCCGCCATTACCGCCGGGACACCGCAGCCCTTGCCGATCAGCATAGGTATGAACGACTTCCCGGAAAGCCCGAACTTGCGCAAGAGCCGGTCCATAATGAACGCGACGCGAGCCATATAGCCGCAGTCTTCAAGGAAGGCGAGGAAGAGGAACACGATGAAGATGACCGGAACAAAGCCGAGCACCGTCGCGACGCCTCCCCACGCGCCATCGACGACAAGGCTCTTCACCGTCTCGCCAACGCCAACTTTCTCAAGGCCGGCAGAGACAAGTGCGCCTATGCCAGGCACCCACACGCCATACTTCGACGGATCGGGCTCCTCGACTTCCTTCGCGGCCTTGTACGCTGCCTCGTCGACATCCCATTCGTCAGACACCTCGCCTGTTTCTTCGTCCTCTATGGATGCCTTTTTCTCCCCCGCTTCCCACGCCTTGACTGTGGCCTCGGCCTTGGCAAAGTCCTCCTGCGCGGCATCAAAGTCCTTGCCGTCAACCTCATGTGTGGTGAACGGCAAATGCCAGCCGTCGGCGAGAAACTCGTCGTTGGCCCAGTCGGTGAGGAGTGTTCCAGGGCCGTTCTCCGCAACGGCGAGCCACCACATCGCGCAGAGCGACAGAATGAAGATCGGAAGCGCCAAGATGCGGTGCGTGACGACCTTGTCGATCCTGTCGGAGAGCGTCGCCTTGTTCTTGTGCTTCTCGTTCAAGGCGAGCGACTTGTCCATCAGCTTCTTTATGAAGTCATACCTCTGGTTGGTGATGATCGACTCCGCGTCGTCGTCAAGCTCCTTCTCGCAGTCGCGGATGTGCTCCTCGATGTGCTTCATGTCGCCGACGCCAAGCCCAAGGTCGCGGATGATCTCGCGATCGCGCTCGAATATCTTGATTGCATACCAGCGGATGGAGCGCGTAGGCACCTTGCCCTGTATCGACTCCTCGATGTGGGCGATGGCGTGCTCGACCGAGCCCGTGAACACGTGCGGAACGTCGGGGAGCTTGCCGGGGCCCTTGTCGACCACGGCCTTCTTCGCCATCTCGACGAGCTTCTCGGCGGCTTCCATCCCACCCTCGTTCTTGAGCGCCGAGATCCCGACGACCTCGCAGCGGAGCGCCTTCGCGATCTTTTCGAAGTCGATCTTGTCGCCGTTCTTCTTCACGACGTCCATCATGTTGACCGCCATGACCATCGGCAGGCCAAGCTCGGCGAGTTG
>JBGUVV010000378.1:0-3564 GCA_045220525.1 Kiritimatiellia bacterium | reverse complement strand
GTGGCGTGCATCGGCGTGGGCTCGCGCGGGACCTCCGCGCTGCGGCGCCTCTCGCAGGTCCCGGGCACGGTCGTGACGGCGGTCGCGGACCTGTTCCAGGACCGCATCGACAAGGAGCTCGCCTGGCTCAAGAAGAGCGGGAAGCCGGCGCCCGTCCTCACCGTGGCGGGACCGGAAGGGTACAAGCGCATCTGCGAGTCGGACGCGGTGGACGTGATCTACAACGTCACGCCCTGGCACATGCACGCGCCGATCGCGCTCTACGCGATGGAGCACGGCAAGGTGATCCTGAACGAGGTGCCGGGCGTCCTCTCCATCGACGAGGGCTGGCAGCTCGTGGAGACGAGCGAGAAGACGCGCATCCCCTGCATGATGCTTGAGAACTGCTGCTACGGCGAAGACGAGATGCTCATGCTCAACATGGTGAAGCAGGGCGTTCTCGGCGAAATAACGCACGGCGAGGCCGCGTACATCCACGACCAGCGCAGCCTCCAGTACCACAGCCGCTACCACACCATGGACGGACACCCCGACGCTTCCGTCGCCGGACGTCCCGGCTGGGCGCTCGATTTCTACACCAAATATCGCGGCAACCAGTATCCGACGCACGGCCTCGGTCCCGTTGCAAAGTACATGGACATCAACAGGGGCGACAACTTCGACTTCCTCGTGTCGGTCGAATCCAAGCAGGCGGGGTCCACGCACTATGCGAAGGAGCTTTTCACCGACTGGAGGCGCGACGCCATCGTGAAGATGGGCGACATCAACACGTCGGTGATCAAGACATGCAGGGAGCGCACGATTCTCCTTGAGCTGGATCTCAGCACGCCGCGCCCGTATTCGCGGCTCAATCTCGTGTCCGGCACAAGAGGCATGGCCATGGGCTATCCCGAGTTCCGCGTTGCGTTCGAAGAGGAGACGGGCAACGGGAAGGCTCACAAGTTCTTCGACGAGGCGCAGACCGCGGAAGTCCGCGAGAAGTACGGACACCCGATCTGGAAGGCCGTACGCAGCGTGGCTCAGAAGGTCGGCGGACACGGCGGCATGGACTTCATCATGGATCTCCGCTGGAGCTACTGCCTCCAGAACGGACTTCCGCTTGACACCGACGTGTATGACCTCGCCGCGTGGAGCGCGATGGTCGAGCTTACGCGAAAGTCTGTGGAATCGGGGTCGAAGCCGGTGAAATGCCCGGACTTCACGCGCGGCGCGTGGAAGACGGCCAAGGGCTTCACCATAGACGAGATCGACCTCAAGAAGCTGCCCGGCGGACTGGACGGCGCAAAACGCGACAAGTCAGTTGACGAGACCGCGAAGCAGGAAGGCTTCATCTGACGTTCCAGAGCAGCCAGGCAGAAAAATCACCACCCGAAAACAGAACGTTCGAACAAGGAGGCAACAATGAAGTATCTTGCATGCACAACGGCAATCTCGCTTGCGGCGCTCTTTCCCGTCGCCGCGGGCGCAACAACCTACACGGTTCCAGCAGGCGACAGCGTGACGGCTTCCGCTTCTGGATCATACGATGTCGTTGAAGTCGAAGGCTCGTTGACCGTGCCGTCTGGTGTCACGTTGTCAGGGACTGCGAACTACATCGGGCGCACATCCGCCGCTACGCTTGCCGTGGAAAGCGGCGGAACATTCGGAGCAGAGCCGGCAAGTCCTTTTGCGGAACTTTCCATCGGCGATTCTGGCGGGAAAGCCAGAATCGCCGTCAGGGGCGGGACTTTCAAAAACGGGCACACGTACATCCGAAAAGACACCGCAGTCGATGATTCCGGGTACATCGATTTCCTGGAGATCGACGGAACATCGACGTTGACCTGCCGGAATTTCTACAACTATTCTTCAACGCCGGCGCGTACGCGCATCCTTTCCGGCGTTGCAACGTTCACGTCGGCGGGCGGCGCTTCCTACCACCACTACATCACCGGGTCGTGGGTGATTGATGTGGCGGAAGGAGCGAAAGCTCTCTTTAACCGCTTATATCGCAACAATGAGGCCCTCACGGATAATGTCAACGTGAGTTTGACATTCACCGGGGCGGGCGATGTCGAGTTCACCGGTGCGAACGGCAACGTGTTTTCCGTCGTGTCGGGCACTGTGTTCAACCACTCAGGATACATATACAATACAGCCAAGCCCCTTACCTTTGCCGACGGCGTGGTCATAGGCGATTCCGTAAAAGGCTTTTCGACGACCGGAAAGGTGACTTTGCGAGGCAACGTGAACTTGGGCGATCTTATTGCGTCAGGCGACGGCCTGTTCGTCGGTCCGGATTCCGGTGCCTCTGTAATAACGCTGGGCCGCAACGGGCGCAGCTCGGAAATCTCCGGTGCGGCTTTCAGTTCTGACAATTCGACCATTTCGCTCGCCAAGGTAGGAGACGGCGAACTGACTGTCTCCGCGACCACCCCGTTTCTCCCCGGTCTCGACGTCTCAGGCGGCAGTGTGCTGATCAAAGGTGCGCTTTCATGCCGAAACATGACGCTGGCGGCAGGGACGTCCGCAGTGGTTGACGGTGGCATCTGGACGATTGACGGCAATCAGCTGACGCAGGCCTCCGGCGCGACCATTGCCACCATCAACGGAGGATGCATAATTCTCAAGGTCGGCGCTGGTGACGCTCCGATTTTTGCGCCGGAACAGACCGAAATCGACGTGCTTGAATATTGGGTGGACGACGTAAAGCAGCCGAACGGGACGTACAACCTCGATGGAGTCACCGTCAGGGCCTACACGTATTCTGAGGATGGCAAGGCAGTCTGGACGAACGAAAGCGACACTGCAACGGACTATGCGTTCACCGCAGGAAGCGAATATCTTGGAATGCTCTTCAAGACGCCGCCTTCTTCGCTCAATCTGACTGGAGACGAAGTGACGATCGGTTCGTCCGGCATTGCAGTCAACATCACCGACGCGACAGAACCCGTGTATTCATTCGGCATGCCAGTCGTCCCGGCCGTCAGCCAGACGTGGGATTTCGGAAATGCGTCCGCGTCGTTCCGCAAACCGATAATGGCCGCGCGCGGCGTAACGTCAGTGCCGTCGCTGACCGTCCGTTCGAATCGCGAACTTGATTTCGCGGCGACGAACTCGACGTTTAATGGTGCGCTTTCCGTCTCAGGGCGCATCGTGCGCGTCTCGGGGGCGTACGCACTTGGCGCAGGAACCAGCGCGGCGACGATAACGGTCAACCGCAGCGTTTCGCCGGATGCCGCCCTTGAATTTTCGGATACAGTCTCCGACAGGCCGATTTCCGTGGCCATAAACAAAACCGAGGAGGCAGGGCTCGTGTTTTCTGGCACGAACGTGTTCAACGGATGCGTGACGTTCGGCAACTACGCCCGCCGCGGAACGTTTGCGCCAGACTCGACCACATATTTCAATGGCGGCGTGTTCCACTACGATTACTCGCTATATACTCTTAACAATGGCGCGAAGGTGGTATATGGCGGAGAAAGCAGACTGACGGGATCTGCA
Organism: Kiritimatiellia bacterium; assembly: GCA_045220525.1. GTDB lineage: Bacteria > Verrucomicrobiota > Kiritimatiellia > RFP12 > UBA1067 > UBA1067. The sequence goes on along the minus strand of JBGUVV010000378.1, from coordinate 81 downwards.
GGTTCTCGGGCGCTGGTGCTTAACCTTGCAAACAAGGCGGCGGCGACAGTTAGATTCGACGGCACGGTGACATTGCAGGAT
>JBGUVV010000377.1:0-3991 GCA_045220525.1 Kiritimatiellia bacterium | reverse complement strand
ACTTAGCCGAAAGACGAACCTCATCGCGAAAAAGAAAGGACGGCGCGGCAATGAATAAGATGTGGGAACCGGAATTCGAGGACTGGTCGGAGGACCGGGTGACGATGTCGTCGTGCGAACTGGCCACGAACAGCATGGCGCGCGGCGAATACGGGGTCATCGTGCAGGTCGGCACCGACGAGGAGAACTACCCCGTCGATGCCGCGATCTTCTGGACGGACGAACTGCACCTCTATCTCCGCTACGACTGGGAGACGTGGTACAAGGTGTCGACCGACGACCCGGACAACTGCGCCAGCATCTGCAAGCGCGGCTCGGCGACGCTTCTCCTGTGCACGCTCTCCTCCATCAAGCACCGCGCGGTCAAGGTCTACCACATCGACAGGCTCCCGGTCGAACTGTTCGGCCAGCAGGAAAGCGATGCGTCAGCCGGCATCACGGCGACCCAGCTCGACTTTGCCTTTGACCCGCCGGCGGACTGAGGCGACGGCGCGTAAAAGCTGCTGGCGCAAAAGGAGAATCCCCCGGCCCATGTCGCGCGCGGCAAACACGACCGGGCGCGCCTGAGCGATTGCTCGGACGCGTGAACGCCATTCCAGAGGAGTGGTCGATACTGTTGTTCCGTCGCCCATCACGAAATCCCTTCAAAATGCGATTTCAGGAATTTGATGCGTCGCTCGGCAAGGGCAAGATCGTTGTCTGCGAAATACGCCTTCATCCGCGAGCTTGATGAAATCGCGCCAAGAACCTGCTCAGCGTCTGTCTGCCGGGCGAGATAGTGGGCGACAAATACGATGAAGAGCGTCCTCTCGGACTCGTCGAGAAACGCACCATCTACAATGTCGTCAACCACGTTCGTCTGCCGCGTATGCGTGCGTCCCGTGCGAAGGTAGCTCGCCGACGTGATGTCGAGGTGCCAGGGGAACGGGAGGTCGAAATCGCGGTTTGAGGCGACGAGGATATGCGTGAAGAACGCGAAAAGGTCAGCCCTGCGCTCCCAGAGCGCGGCATGCGCCACGGCGGTATGCACCATCAGACGGGCAAGTACGGCGACCATGACGAGAATCCGCGACTCGCCTGACATGAGATCGTCGATTGTGCAGGACGGTCCCGCCGTGAGTTTTGCCTTGAGGTCATCCATGTTGTCCGGCCAGAGTTCTTTCTCTTCAAACTGCTCTTTCTCGGCCTCAAGACGCGCACTCAGCCCCTTGCGCATTTCAGGTGTACACGTCCACGGGAAATTGCCGAAGTTGTGTTTGTCGTGGCGATGCTCCTCCATGTCGCGCAGGATGTCCAGCGCCGTGTCAATCGACACGATCCAGCGATTGAGGCAGACGTCGTCTGCTGTGAAATAGAAATTCCAGAGCTTGTCTGCCGCCGCACAGACTTCCCCGAAGTCGATGCCTTTGTACGAAATGGGACTGATGGTGGGGAATGGGATGCGCTTCGGGCTCTTCTCAGCGCCATTCTTCTTATGCCAGCCCTGAATCCACTTATCGCGTTGTCCCCGGATCGCCGAGTTCTTCTCGGCGGCGCATTGCGAGGAGAGGTCTATGAGATAGCGCACGATCCAGTCGTGGAACTGGGGCGTCTCATCATCCGTGAACGGCATCCTTGCCGGCAGAACGCGTACAACGCGGCGCTCGTTGCTCCAGTACGAGATACGGGACGCCATCGCCTTGTCGTTTCCTGTCAGCACCTTGTCCATCACGGCGTACTGGAGCGTCGCCGCCCCATCAAGCATAAGCGTCATAAGCGCATCGCGCACGCCCGTTCGGCCGAGAGATCCGGGGAGGTCGGAGACGTTGCCCCTGTTGAGCACGCCGCGCACGAACTGCACGGCCGAGCTCGCGTCATTGAAGGCTTCGCGGCGCTGCTGCTCCGTGTACGTCGCGACGACGCGGTCGCGGCTGGCGTCGCAGGCATCTACCAGCTCGTGGAAGACCGGCAGGACCGCCGTCCAAAACGCGGCTGCGCTGGCGAAGCCGCACGCGTCAAGGTAGAAGCTGCTCGCAACCGGACGCTCGCAGACGCCGATCTCGCTGAGCAGGTCCGCCGCCGAGACTTGGGCGAACGCGTCAGGGCGCGACACGACCCAGTCGTAAATCGCATCTGCCGCCTTGAGGATCTTCCTGTGCGTCCCCAGCTTGCGAAGCTTGTTCTTGATCCGCACCATACACTGGGCCACGGACTCCAGCATGACGCGCGTCGCGGCGGCGTTCGTCGAATGCGCGTCCGACTCCTTGAGGATCACGTCGGAAAGGACCGCCAGCGCGACCCACTGCCGTTCGAAGCGCATGTGCGTCCCATTCACGTTTGGATCCATCGCGAACTCGTGTTCGCGGGCGAACGAGAGCTGCGTAAAGCGGTCGTAGTGGTAGTACTTCAGAAGCGGATTGCGCTTCCGATAGTCGTTGTGGACGTTGGAGAACCCCGAAAGCGGCAGCGTGACATCGTCGCGCTCCTCGACGTACAGCCCCAGCTCGCCCGCCGCGACCGCGCGGGCGGTCAGCGCCAGCGCGGCGATCCGGCGAAGCGCGTCCTGCTCGTCGGACTTGAGCGACTCGTAGATGCGCAACTGGAGGAAACGGTTCATCTCCCAGTCCATCGCCCCCCAGACGCCGCCGCCCGCCCGCTCGTAGAGGTACCGCTCGAACGCCAGCCGCAGTCCGTGGCCACGGCTGCGGATGTCTCCCGACGACACATTCCGCTTCGCCGCGAACCAGAAATCCGGCAGAAACGCAAGCGGCTCGAACGTGCGGGCGAACGTTGTGAACCCGTTGGGATTCTTTTTTATCTCGCCGTCGTCCGAACGCCTCGCCCGGCTCAGGATGTAGATATCGCGAAAGACCTCATACCACCGCATCAACGCGGTGGGGCGCCTGCCGGCCTTCCCTCCCTTGCCTGCGCAAGCACGATATTCCTCTTGCGCAACGTCATTCAGGACATCCGCCTCCTGCGTAAGCGACAGGCGGTCACGCGAGGACTCAAACTTCTGGAAAAATGCCACAACTTCGTCGGGGATGGCATCGACAATCTCCCGCATTCGGAGATGCGGTCTGCTACGCGGTTTCAAAGTTTTTCCCATGACTCTCGCACTCACGTAGAATATCTATTTCAAGAACAGCGGGAACGTGTCACGTGCTTTCAAGAGCAAATCGTCCAACGCCTTGCCATCCATGTCTTTTGCTCCATGATCGACAAGCCAATCGATGAAATCGCGCCAATGCACCTTCAGGGCATCATAGGCTTCTTTGGACTCGTCTTTGGCAAGCCCCTTTGCGGCGACATAACGATCACGAACAATCTGCGGCATCTTGGCGGAAAGTCCGGCAACACTCTTATAGGAACTCTTGGACTGTATGTTCCAGGTCAACTCTATTTCGCCACCGGCCCAAGGCTGATGCACAATCTGCTTTGTGTGCTGTATGTAGTTCGTGCCACCCTCATCGATAAACTTGCACTTGATGAACTCCCCTTTTGCTTCCGCCTGATCGATCAGCACCTTCTGTACAGAATTGATTTCCTTATGAACTTTGTCTATCGTCTTCCCTTCATCAGGAATCAGCAGCCTCAAATCGATATCAAAACCGCCCTTGAGCACAGCATCATATCCCAGCGACCCACCGATAAAATATTCAGCCCCTGGGATTCCGCAATCCTTGACAAGCTTCGCCCCTTGCGCTTCGGCAAATGCCCTCAGAGTAGACGTCATTGGATTGCGATATCCAGCCGCAACCTTCGCCGCGTCGCCAACATGGAACTTATTGTAGAATTCTTCTGGCGTCATTATTCACCCTCCAATTGCAATTTCTGAACAAAGCACTGCCTACCTGCACATATACCAATCACCCCTTTTAAAGCCAAACAACCATATTTTCCGACCGTCAATCTCAATATAATCCTGCGTCTCGAAATCCTTGGCTTGCAAATCCCAGGAATCGCATTTTACCTCCTGATTCAATACAAGATCAAAGCCTGGTTTGCTTTT
>JBGUVV010000376.1:0-26256 GCA_045220525.1 Kiritimatiellia bacterium | reverse complement strand
GCGACTAAGGGCGACGGGACCCCCGCGGTTCTCAAGATGACGCCATCTTCTCGCGAACTTCCCAAGTTTGAGCACGCTCTCGAGCCCAAGTCGCCGCCTCCGGACGAGTCCGACATCTACTCGAAGCCGGTCGCCCAGACAGCGAAACTTGAGGAGTGGCAATTGACACCGAAGGGTGAAAATTGATATACTTCACAAAACATTCTTCTGAAAAGCAAGGAACAATAACTAAATGCCGACAATAAACCAGTTGATACGCAAGGGGCGCAAGCCTCTGGCGAAGCATTCCAAGTCGCCCGCGCTGAAGAACTGTCCTCAGCGCCGCGGCGTCTGTCTCGTCGTAAAGACGATGACCCCCAAGAAGCCGAACTCCGCTCTGCGCAAGGTTGCGCGTGTGCGCCTTACGTCCGGCTACGAGGTGACCACCTACATACCCGGCGAGGGCCACAACCTCCAGGAGCACTCCGTCGTCATGGTGCGCGGCGGCCGTGTGAAGGACCTGCCTGGCGTTCGCTACCACATCATCCGCGGCAAGCTCGACTCCCTCGGGGTTTCCGGGCGCAATCGCAGCCGTTCCAAGTATGGCGTCAAGAAGCCGAAGAAGGAAGAGGGGAAGTAAGCCATGAGCCGCAGAGGTAGGAAAGTCGTAAAGCGCGTTTCGCTCGACCCGAAGTACAATTCGGAGCTCGTCGCGCACATGATCCGCGTGGTCATGAAGGACGGCAAGAAGACCGTCGCAGAGAAGATCGTCTATGGTGCCATCGACAAGGTGGCCGAGAAGATGAAGGAGGATCCGTCGAAGTTCGTGAAGGACGAAGTGACGCTCGAAGATCCTCTCGCCGTCGTCGCGGCCGCCATCGACAACATGAAGCCGCAGGTCGAAGTGAAGACGAGGCGCGTCGGCGGAACGACGTACCCCGTCCCAGTGCCGATCGCGGCGAACCGCCAGCTTTCGCTCGCTTTGCGCTGGACGACGCAGTTCGCGTCTTCGCGTCACGGCATGGGCATGCCCGCCGCCGTCGCCGCCGAGATCGTCGATGCGTTCCAGGGACAGGGCAGCGTCATCAAGAAGCGCGATGACGTGCACAAGATGGCCCAGGCCAACAAGGCGTTCGCGCATTACGCCTGGTAGGGTTCCGAAACCTTTTCAGGAGAAAGGGACGCCGCGCCGAAAGGTCGCGGCGTTCTTCTTTTTCTGGCACCATGATTGCTTTCATATTTTGTAAGCGTTTTGACATTTTCTTGTAAGCGGCTGTAAAGATATTCGCCCAAAACACGCGTAATCGGGTTGGCACGGTTTATGCAGAAATCTTTTTGGAGGCAGTCGCCTAATGACAGGCGGGAGCCCAGAAAGGAAAAAATGACGGAAGAGACAAAAACAGCAACAGCCTTCGACGAAGACGTCTTCGGCGAAGAAGCCATAAAGACATACCTCAGCAAGGATACTGCGAAAAAGCTCCAGGCGACGATTCAGAAGGGGAAGCCGCTTGATCCGTCGATAGCGGGCGAAGTCGCGCACGGCATCCGCCACTGGGCGATGGACCGCGGTGCCACTCACTACACGCACTGGTTTCTCCCGATGACGGGCTCGACGGCCGAAAAGCACGACGCCTTCCTCGAAATGAAGGACGGCGAGCCCATTATGCAGTTTAGCGGCAAGAATCTGATCGTAGGCGAGCCGGATGCTTCTTCGTTCCCATCGGGCGGCATCCGCTCGACGTTCGAGGCGCGTGGCTACACCGCCTGGGATCCTACGAGCCCCGCTTTCATCAAGCGCCACTCTAACGGCGCCACGCTTTGCATCCCGACGGCTTTCTGCGCCTACACAGGCGAGGCCCTCGACAAGAAGACGCCGCTCTTGAGGTCGATGCAGGCGCTCGACAAGTCCGTGAAGCGGCTCATGAAGCTTTTCGCGCGTCCCGAGGCGCACGCAGGCTGTACGCTTGGCGCGGAGCAGGAATACTTCCTCGTCGACAAGGAATACTGGAAGAAGCGCCCCGATCTCGTGCTCACCGGGCGGACTCTATTCGGCGCTCCGTCGGCGAAGGGCCAGCAGCTCGAAGACCACTACTTCGGCACGATCCCCGACCGTGTCCTTTCGTTCATGAACGACGTCGAGCGCGAGCTCTGGAAGCTCGGCATCCCGGCGAAGACGCGCCACAACGAAGTCGCGCCTGCGCAGTTCGAGCTTGCGCCGCAGTTCGAGGAGCTGAACCTCGCCTCCGACCACAACATGCTCGTGATGGACACTCTCAGGAACGTCGCGGAGAGGCACGGGCTTAAGTGCCTCCTCCACGAAAAGCCCTACGCCGGCGTGAACGGCTCCGGCAAGCACAACAACTGGTCGGTGACCTACGGCGGGAAGAACCTGCTCGACCCAGGCAGCGATCCTCACGAGAACGCCGTCTTCCTCACGATGCTCTGCGCGGTGATAGAGGCCGTTGACAAGCACGCGGACCTCCTTCGCGCGTCGGTGGCGGGCGCTGGCAACGACCACCGCCTTGGCGCGAACGAAGCGCCGCCTGCCGTCATCTCCATCTACGTCGGCGACCAGCTCGCCGAGGTATTGGAGCGCATAGAGAACCCGAAGAGCGCGAAGCACGAGGCCAAGGGCATGCTCAAGGTCGGCGTAGACACGCTCCCCGCCATCCCGAAGGACGCGACTGACCGCAACCGCACGTCGCCTTTCGCGTTCACCGGCAACAAGTTCGAGTTCCGCGCTCCGGGCTCAAGCGTGTGCTGCTCCGGGCCGATGACGGTCCTCAACACGATAGTCGCGGAGGCGGTCGACCGCATAGCGAGCGAGCTTGAGGCGGCCAAGGTCGCTGGCAAGGCGAAGCCCGGCGAGCATACCGCCGCGTTCCACAACGCGCTCCAGAAGATCCTGCAGGGAATATTGAAGGCGCACAAGCGCGTGGTCTTCAACGGCAACGGCTACGAGGCCGACTGGCCGAAGGAGGCGGAGAGGCGCGGGCTTCCCAACGCGCCAGATACGCCGTCCGCCCTCGCAGCCCTCGCAAAGAGGGAGAACGCCGCGCTCTTCAAGAAGTACGGCGTGATGACGGCGAGGGAGCTCGAAAGCCGCCACGAGATATTCCTCGAGGAATACTCCAAGAAAGTCCGCATCGAGGGCGCATGCGCGAGGGACATCGCCTGCGAGATGATCCTCCCTGCTGTAAAGGCGGAGTATCTCGAGACGGCACAGGCCTTCGAGACTGCGAACAACGTCGGGGTCACGTCCGGCACGGCGGCCCTCCGCGAAAGCCTCGTGGAGCTCGGCCGCGGGCTTGACGCGCTCAAGGCAGGCATCGTGAAGCTGGAAGAGGCGCTTGGCCGCAAGGACGATGCCGCCGTTCTCTCGGCCATGCAGGCCTTGCGCACGACGGTTGACTCCTTGGAGCGGAAGGTCTCCGATTCTCGCTGGCCGCTCCCGAAATATCGCGACATGCTGTTCCTCTATTGAGGCGTGCGCGAAGTCCCCGCGCCAGGCGCGAAGCTCTTGCGCCAGGCGCGGGGGGATAGGCCGGTCGCCTTGCGGAACACGTTAGACAGGTAGGCGATATTGCAGAACCCACATTCCGAGGCGATGCGGCTTATGGGGGTCGCGGCATCGGACAGCATGTGCTTTGCCCGGGCAATGCGGCGGTCGTGAATTTCGCGGCCGACGGAATGGCCAAGCTTTTCCGCAAAGAGGCGGTCGAGCTTGTGGCGCGGCAATCCTATCTCCTTTGCGATTTCCGGCGCTCCGAACGCCTCTCCAAGATGGCGGTTGATGTAGACGAGCGCGGCGCGGACAAGTGGGTCGCCGTGCGCGACGGTGTCGGTGGATGCGCGCGAGGTGAGCCCCGCCGGCGGCACCAGGATCGGCTCTTTTGGCTCTTTCTCGCCGTCCATTAGCCGCTGCAGGAGCGCCGCGCCCTCGTATGCGCCGCGCACGAGATCCTGCTGGACGCTTGATATCGGGGTCGATTGGTTTTCGCACAGGAACGGGTCGTCGCCGATGCCCAGCACAGAGACGTCGTCCGGCACGTCGAACCCGAGTTCCCGCGCTGCGTAAATGACCTGCGCGGCGTCCGTGTCGTTGTAGGCGAGTACGCCAACTGGCTTAGGGAGTTCGGCGAGGCGCCTGCGGAGCGTCTTCAGCCCAAGGCGGGGGACGGGCGCATTGAAGCCTTTGGAGAATCCGTCGTATCTGAGACGGTGGACCTCCGACCAGCCGGACGAGAACCAGGCGACGTTCCCGAAGCCGCGCTCCTTGAAGTGGACGCTGCCGAGCCGCCCTATTTCGAAGTGATCGGATGTCACGCGCGGCAGGTTGACCCGCTGGCATTCGACCGTGAGATCTACGACGGGAATGTTGGCGTTTCGGAACTTGTGGATGGCCGCAAGGCGGGCAGAGCCGTGGCGCAGCGTCGTTATCACGCCGTCGCCGCGCCAGTCGGATATTCCGCCGCAGAGCCTGTCGTCAAGCATGAGGTTCCAGTGCCGCTCGCGCGCAAAAAGCGCTATGCCCTCGAGTCTCGGCAGGCTCACGGGTTCCAGCATTACCAGTACAAAAGGCGATTGCATCGAGGGAAAGTATAGCAAAAACGTATTGAAGGATGCAATCAGGCGTCTGATGAAATCTACAAGTTTCATGTTGCAACGTTACAACTTAAAAACAGTTGCGCGTGTAACTCCAATTAGTGTATAATTCGTCGCATGGCTACCCCTCGTCAGTTTGCAGGAAAGATCGTCGGCGGTGAATGTGACACCGCAATAAACGCACGTAAAACGTGTGTAGGACGCATCCTTGAAATTGGGGGGGCAAGGAAGCGCGTTAGAAGCCCTCTACGCCGCGACACACGCGATTTTAGACGACAGGTGGCATCCTATGGTGCTCGACCTGTCGTTTTGTGTTTCTACTCATTGAAAATTCCGAACAAGGAGACAATGACTATGAAAATTTTGATAATGAAATTTGCGGCGGCGGTTGCCGCTATCTTGCCCGTAGTATGTTTATCGGCTGCGGACACCGATAGCCACGCGAGAAAGCCGTTTACCGTCTGCTCGTTCAACATGCGCACGGACTGCGGTGCGGACAAGGGCGAGTTGACGTGGACGAACCGTTTGCCGCGTATCCTCAAGATCATTGAGAACCATAAGCTGGATGTCATCGGTGCGCAAGAGCTGAAGGAGAACCAAGTCGCCCATCTGCGCGAGGCGTTGGGGCCGAAGGGATATGAAATCGTCGGCCGCGGACGTCTGGCCGAGGGCAAGAGCGAGGGCGTGTATATAATCTACAACGCAAAGCGTTTCGACTGCACCGCAAGCGACACCTTCCAGCTCTCCGAAACGCCGGACGTGTGGGGTTCTTCGTCGTGGAATTCGGCCTACCCGCGCACCTGCGTATGGGTGCAGCTGAAAGACCGCGCAAGCGGGACGGAGTTCCGCTTCTACAACACGCATCTTGACAATGAGAGTGAACTTGCCCGCAGAAAGGGGATGGAATTGGTTGTTGGCAGGATCAATGCAGACGTTTCCGCCGGAATGACCGCGTTCTTGACGGGAGACTTCAACAACGAGCTTAGTCCGGGGAATGCCATAGACTACGTGCGCAAGTCGATGCGTGACACGGCAGAGCTTTCGATTACGCCGCATCAGGGTCCGGTCAAGACGTTTCACGGCTTTAATCCGCCGGCTTGCATGCTGATCGACTATGTGTTTGTAAAGGGGAAAGTCAAAGTGTTTTCGCATGCCACGCTTGATGACATGCCTGACGGCAAAATGCCTACCGACCACTTCCCCGTCGCCGTCACTGTGGCGTTATGACATCTGAAGGAAAACACACATGGCAAAAGCCATCAATAGACGAGAGTTCATAACGACGGCGGCGGGCGCACTCGCGCTTGGCGGGTGTTCGTCGCTTGGGATGACTGCGAAGAGGCCGGAGCCGGATTTCATCTGGTCGTATCTTGCGCACTTCGGCATCAATTCATGGAAGGACATCCCTCTTGGGACGCAGGATCCGGCCATGAAGGAGTCTTGGCTCTTGCGCTGCTGCGCAGACCATGTGCGCTTCTCGGAGGCGTCGTGGCGCAGAATCTCCGCCGCCCTCGCCAAGGCCGGATGCAACCAGATCGTGATCGACCTCGCGGAAATCGTGCAGTACCCCAGCCATCCCGAACTGGCCGTGAAGGGCAGCTGGTCAGTGGAAAAGCTCCGTGCCGAACTTGACCGCCTGCGTGCCATGGGCTTCGAGGTCATACCGAAGATGAACTTCTCCGCCACGCACGACACGTGGCTCAAGGACTATCATCGCATGGTCTCCACGAAGAAGTACTATCAGGTGTGCGAAGACCTCATCAAGGATGTAGTGGAGATTTTCGACCATCCGCGTTTCTTCCACCTCGGCTACGACGAGGAGAGCTACGACTGCCAGAAAAAGCATCTTCTCGCAGTCTGCCGCCAGGGCGACCTGTGGTGGCACGACTTCCTGTGGTTCGTGAAGGTCACGGAGAAGTCCGGCAGCCGTCCGTGGATCTGGAGCGACTACAGCTGGCACCACAAGGACGAGTTCCTGAAACGCATGCCGAGGAGCGTGTTGCAGTCCAACTGGCACTACGACGCGGAGTGCAACGCGACGCAGATCGACACAGCCCGCTATCTTGATCTCGACAAGGCCGGGTTCGACCAGGTTCCGGCGGGTTCCAATTTCCTGTGCGACACCAATTTCGCCAACCTCGTGAAGTTCTGCGACGCGAACTGCAGCAGGGAACGGATCAAGGGCTACATGATGGCGCCCTGGACCCGTACCGTCGACACGCACGAGGCAAAGGCGCTGGAGGCGGTCGCGCAGATGAAAAGCGTGATCAAGGCGCGGAAAGCGTAAACTCTAAACACCAAGACACTGTTACAAAGAAAGGAAAAAGAAAAATGAAAATGACGACAATGATAGCCGCAGTCGCCATGGCTGCCGCCTTTGCGTTCTCCGCCGTGGCGGATGACGTGTTGTGGTATGAAGGGAACGACGTTACCGTCTCAGGCACGGGTACGGCAAGCGTTACCTACCGAAGCGAGTCGGAGACAACCGCATGGCTCGACATCACCGTGGCGGATGGTGCTACGGCGACGCTGACGTCGCTTGCGAATGGCTCGTCCGTGACGCTCTCCATCCAAAAGCTTGGCGGCGGTTTGCTCGCCATCTCGTCGGCGCGGGCACTCTCGTTCTCTGTCGAGGAAGGCACGTTGCAACTTCCCGGCGACAATTGGGGCGGACACGATGCGGACGCCTCCGCCTGCACGCTGACCGTGCATGAGAACGGAACCGTCATGACGATGACGCATCTTCCCCTACCGAACGTCGTGATGCGCGGCGGACGGTTGGTTGGACACCATGGATATATCGTCAGTGGCGAGCAAGGCCTGAACACTTGGAAGTCCTGGGCGATGAAGCATAATATCAAGGTGCTGCCATCCTCGAACGGAAAACCGTCAGTCATCAGCGCATATGCCAGCCATATCGGACATGGCAGCTACATGCCTACATTCGACATCGACGAGGGTGCGGAATTGCAGCTTGATACCATGATCTGTAACGGCGAGGTCTCTATAGACAGCGGATTTACCAAGATTGGTTCAGGAACTCTTACGTTCCTGCGCGGCGGTTCCATTACGGGCACGACGACGCTCAAGGAAGGGACGCTCAAGTTCGCCGCCGGAGCTTCGCTTGGACCGAACGCGAAATTGAACACCTACGCCGGCACGACGATCGAGCTGGAGGACGGCGCGGCATTTGATACGCCCGTCAATTCCTCCTTGGGATGCAGCGCTACGGAATACGCGGTTCTGACAAACTGTGCAATCTGGGTGGATGCGTGGCAGGAGACCGCCACAGATGGCGCGTCCTTGCAGTCCATCGCGAATCGCGGCACGGCTGGCGGCGCGTTTACGCAGCCGACCTCTGGCAGTCCTTGCACATTCACGGCGAACGGGGTCAACGGTCGTCCGTCCTACCGGTTCAACGGCAGCAACCAGAGCATGTTGTTTTCGAATCTGGCCTACGGAACATCAAGCGATCCCCAAGGCAATCTGATGCTCTTTATCGCATTTGAGCGAAATTCACACGCCACATATCATGGGTTCTTCTCCTTTGCCCTTTCGTCCATTGCCGCCGACGACTATCAGTCGGATTATACGATGTATCAGCAGTATGATGGTGATAGGTATTTGAGTCTCTATAACGGCAAAGGTGCTTCTAACAATCTTGGTGGAATCAAAACCGGGAACGGAGATCCTTCTCTGTATTCATTCTATTCCAATGGTAGCGGTGCTAAACGTCGCTCGGAGATTGATTATATTGACGGCACTAACGACCAAAACAATAACGATGGCGCCTTTTCCCTTGCATTCGACCGATTGACGATTGGCTCGCGCTTCGCTGCAAACTGCGTCCCCAACAACCACTGGGACGGAGCAATCGGCGAAGTGATTGTGTGCACGAATTACAATGCATCTACGTATAATACTATTCTTGCCTACTTGAAGCGCAAGTGGTATTCTGGGACGAAGGGTGTGAAATGCGGAGTCGTCACCGTCAAGGTGCCGCAGGGCACGGCGTCGGTCGCGTCTGTCAGCGGTCTTTCCGACGGCCAGACGCCAACGCTGACCAAGACGGGCGCGGGAGAGCTGGTTGTCGGCTCCGTCGCGGCCGACGGCAATGTCGTCGTTACGGAAGGTGCGCTTTCGCTCATCCCGACATCGGTCGTGGCGAAGGTGGACGTGTGGATGGACGCCGCCGACGAAAGCACGCTGACGGTTGAGAACGGCGAGGTCGTCTCCGTCCGCAACAAGGGTCGCGTCGGCGGTAGCTTCGTGAAGAACCTGCGAGAGGGCGTCTCCAGCACAGTAAGCCCGAACCTGCCGCTGCTCACGTCAATGAACGGGCATACGGCGCTGGGCTTCGACGGAACGCGCGCGCTCGTCCTCGACAGCTACACGAACCACAACGACGACGCCACCTACACCGTGTTCGTCGCGGCGCGTGTCGGCGACGGCGTTGATCCCACTGCTGACGGCAGCGGGAGAGACAGAAGCCCGTTCTCCCTTGCGACGGCAGCGAGTCCGGCGTTCGACTATGATGCGCCTGTCGGCTGCCACATCGAGCCGAGAGACAGTGGAACGGTTGCTGTGTACGGCGGTGTGGTTGGCAGAGTCTTCGCCATTACGGGGCTTTCTAACTTCAAGGCGGGCGCAGGATTCGTCTTCGCGCACTACAACCACAGCTATCGCGCCTTGGCGTATCTGCAGACGTTCGAGAACGGAGCGGCTGCCGAAGCCAAGACGGCGTCTTCCAGCGAAGGCATGAGACCTCATCCGGCCGCCATCGACGTCGTCTCGGTCGGCGGACGTCTCGGACCGAGAGGCACATCGTTCTACTACGGGTCTGAGACAAGCGGAGGCATGTGGAAGGGCGAGGTCGGCGAACTGATCGTCTGCACGCGTCAGCCGACGGAAGCGGAGCGTGCCGCGATTCTCGCCTATCTCCGAGCCAAGTGGTTCACGGGCGGTGACGCGACAACGCCTGCGGCGATTGCGCAGCCGATCGTGCCGGCGCTCGACCGGAACGTGAATGTGGGCGTGAGCGGCGGCGCAGAACTGAAGAGCCTTGCCGCGACGCAGCCGCTTTCGGGTCTTGCCGTGACCGGCAACGCCACGCTCACGAGAGGCGGGGAGGTGGCCGTCAGCGGCGCGATGTTCGACGTTACTGGCGATGTTTCGCTTCCGGCGGGTATGACGCTGCGCATGATCTCCGAGCCTGGGGAGACCTCAGGCATGGACATCCTCACCTGCTCTGGCACGATTGGCGGTTCGGGCACGACGTGGAGCATTGACGCCAGGCGTCCAATGAACTGGGAGGTGGTGGCGACGCCGAACGCGATACGCGCCCAGTACACCAAGCCAGGCATGATGGTGATCATCAGGTAGAAAATAACAATGCAACAAACTCTCGCCGCCGTGAGGGTGGAAAAATCCTTGCCAATCCCGGCGGCGTTTGGGGCGTGACGGGAACGATCACGTTGCTGCACAGCATTGCCGGGGTGTTCAAATGGTGTGGCGCGGAGAAACCGCTTGCACTGGGAAAAATGAAATAGAAATGAAAGAGAAGAACAGATGAGAAATTTTTTTGCAGCTGCTGTGCTTGGTGTTTTGATTATGACAGTCGTCGCTATGAGCGCTCATGCCGATCAGGCGGCGTGGCCGTTTATCGTGATTCGGCATACTGAAGCCATCAACAACCACCCAAAGGTTTTTGGGCAACTGATTGACTGCCATCGCCGCCATCGCGGGGCGTGCGACGAATTTTGGTTTGCTGCGGGTGCCAGGGAAAAGCCAGACGTGGTGGCCAAGGCCTGTGCCGACTTCGCACGTTTCCGTCCGCTTTGCGACGAGGTAGGCATCGCGCTTTCCTATCAGCAGGGGCTGACCCTTGGCCATGGCGAGGCGCACGACGGCAAGCCCAAGCCCGGCGAGCAGCCGTTCTCAGATGACGCCTGGCAGATGGATCGGGATGGAAAGACAATTCGCTTTCTCTGTTCGCGCTCGCCTGAGGTTCTCGCCTATGAACGCGCCTATGCGAAGGCTGTGATCGGCACCGCTAATCCGGCATCGTATTGGCTCGACGACGATCTGCGGCTTGGTATCAGCAAGCCGATGGGGTGCTTCTGTGGCCGCTGCATTGCGGCGTTCAACGCGAAGACGGGCGGCAGCTGGACGCGTGAGGCACTTGTGGCGCGGCTCTTCTCAAAGGCAGAACGCGAGCCGGTGCGCGCGGCATGGCTCGACTTCAACGCCGAGTCGCTGGCGATCTATGCGGCGGTGGTGCGCGAGGCGGCGGACGAGCTGAAGAGTCCGTGCCGCCTCGCCTACCAATCTGTTTGGGCGGACACGGTTTACACGGCCAGCAGCTACCTTCCGCTTTTGAAGGCGTTGTCGGGCAAGGATTGCCGGCCAGTTGGGATTCGACCCGGCGCGGGCTATTACACGGAAGCTGAACCGCGCGGCATGGTTAAGAAGTGCCTCAGCGTCGCTCGTGAGGCTGAGCGTTGCCGCGACTACGGCAATCTCGTCGCGAGCGTCTGCTACGAACAGGAGACGTATCCGCGCCATGTGCTGCACAAGTCGCCCGGCGCGATAATGACGGAGTGCGCGCTTGCGCTGGCGTCCGGCTGCAATTCGCTGTCGCTCTACTGGTACTCGCAGTCCGCGCCGGAGCCTGTCGAGGAATACGGCCGCTTCCTGAAGACTTTGGCGGAGGCTCGCCCGTATTTCGAGCGGCTGGCGGCGTCGACGCGCAGGACGCGTCTTGGCGGCGTCGCGCGCTTTGTCGGCTCTGCGGCGGCGGAGACGCCGGACTATGACCTTCGCGACCAGGTGGATTTCGACCTCGCCTGCGCCGGGATACCGGTGACGGTCATGGAGTCCGGCGTGAAGACGTGGTATGTGACCGACAAGTCGCGTCGCGAAATGACGGAGGCGGACGGGACGACGCTGGCGAAGGGCGCCGTCGTCGACGTCTCGGACGTAGGAAAATATCCGCTTGCAAGCCGTCGGGCGAAGCTTCTCGACGACCTCGACGCCGCTACAGGCGGCAAGTTCCCCGTCAGGATAGACGCGTGCCGTCCGTTGCGCATTCTGCCGCGTGTCCGCGAAGACGGAAAGCTTGATAGCGTGACAATCCTCAACCTTTCCATTGGCGACACCGACGCGTTTACGGTGCGCGTGCGGCGTCCGGCTTCGCGAGAGGGTCTTATCCTCTCCACGAAAGGAGAGTCCAGGCCGTTCCACGTTGCGCCTGGCGCGACGAACGACGAGGGCCTTGTCGAGATGTCGAATCTTCCGGGTTGGCGCATCATGACGCTTTTCTTTGCGGAATCATAGGGTCGCCGGACAGACTAAATGCAACTAGGGGCAGGTTAAATGCACTGTAGCTCTGCAATGTCATGGGGACAGTCCCCGTGAAACCATTAAAGTAGCAAGGTCAGGGAACTGTGAATGTGGCGGCGGTACGGAGCGCCATAACATTGGTGGCGACGCATGATAATGACCAAATGTCGGTCAGAATACGAGATTTGGTCATTAAGGTGTCATGGCTGCAGCCTTGACGTGGTACCGAATTAATGGTAACATACGCAACCGAAACGGCTGTTAACGAAATGACTGTTTCGTTAATGGGGTAAAATTAGGGAGTTTCTAATGAAATTCTTTGGCAGAGAAGTTGAATTGAATGAACTGCGGAAAGTGCGTGAATTCTCGCTTGAGAAATCGCGTTTTACGGTTTTAACCGGGCGTAGGCGCGTAGGAAAGACCGAGCTATCCCGCGAGGCGTTTGATGACGGTAAGACTCCATATGTGAATCTGCCTATTACACGACAGCCTGAAGTGACGCTGTGTGCCCAATTGCAGGACGAGGTCGAACGGGTCCTTCACATTGGAATTCATGGTAGGTGTACGAGATTCGGGGAGCTTTTTCGCGAACTGATGAAAGAGGCGGAGAAGCGACCTTACACGCTTGTTCTAGACGAATTCCAGGAGTTTGACCGGATGAATCCTGGCGTTTACGGGGACATACAGCATATTTGGGACGAGTATCACAACAAGACGAAGCTGAACTTGGTTGTCAACGGCAGCGTAAACCGACTGATGAACAAGATATTCTTTGACGACTCTCAGCCACTCTATGGGCGCAATACGGGAACATTGATGCTGAAGCCGTTCGCGCCGTCTTTGCTGAAGGAGATATTTCGTTTCTACAAGCCGGATTATACAAACGAGGATTTGCTCGCCCTATGGACAGTCAGCGGTGGAGTGGCCCGCTACGTTGACATGATGATGTCGGCGCATGCGTTTACAAGGGAGTCCATGCTGGAGGAGATATTCTCCCCGCTTTCCGCATACATTCCAGAGGGGCGCACGGTTCTGGCGGACGAGTTCGGGACAGACTATGGGACGTATTTTACGCTGCTCGCGGCGATTTCGTCTGGGCAGACGACGTCGTCAGAACTGAAGAATCTCATCGGCGCGGAGGTCGGAGGCTATCTTGCCAAGCTTGAAAACCAGTATTCGATAATCGTGAAGAAGCAGCCGGTTTTCGAGAGGGCTTCGGCAAAGAACTGCCATTTCCAGATAGACGACTGTTTTTTCCGCTTCTGGTTTCGCTTTGTACACAAGCTCGACTACCTCAACGAACTTGGGCGGCGCGACCGCATGCTCGAACTGGCCTCGCGCGATTTCGATGTGTTCAGCGGATATGCGCTGGAACGCTATTTCTCCGCGAAGCTTGTCGAGGAGAAGCGCTGTACGCGGATAGGCGGGTGGTGGGACAGAAAGGGCGAAAACGAGATAGACAT
Organism: Kiritimatiellia bacterium; assembly: GCA_045220525.1. Taxonomy (GTDB): domain Bacteria; phylum Verrucomicrobiota; class Kiritimatiellia; order RFP12; family UBA1067; genus UBA1067. The sequence continues at coordinate 12,868 of JBGUVV010000376.1, read as the reverse complement.
AGTCTGCGAAGACGAGGTCGCGGGCAGCTTGGGGTTCTACGAGGTCAAGGTCGATCTCTCGCGGTTTGATGCCGCGCGACTAGATGAAAAGGTCGCTGCGTTCTTTGCAAAGAATCCTGAACGGCGAAGCCTCGTGCGGAAGTCTGGGCTTCTTTCCCTGTCGGACATGTAACCTTGCGGTGCTTTTCAAACGAAGCTTCTGTTAGCCGAAGCGCGAAAAGTATGATATAATACGTTCCAAGAGATGACAAGCAACGACGAATACGTACTTCAGCTCCTTACTGAGCGCGGCTACCTGACGGCGGATCAGGTTGCCGCCGCCGCTGAATCGATGAAGGCCGAGAACGAGACCACGCTTGACGTGCTCGTCTCGGGCGGAACCCTCGACGAGGACACCGTCCTCGGGACGATTGCCGACCAGTTCGGGCTCAAGTACTGCCATGTGGACGCCGACGCAATAGATTCCGCAGTCGTCGGCGAGATACCCTCCGAGATATCAAAGAAGTACGGCGTGGTGCCGATAGTCGCAAGCGAGGAGTCGGTGACGGTCGCGCTGATCGACCCGATGGGCTACGACGCGATCGACTCGCTGAGATACGTCCTCCACGGCAAGGACGTCGAAGCCGTCCTCTGCCCCATCGCGGAGGTCAAGGCCGCGCAGGCGAAGCTCTACTCCGGCGAAGACGCCGCTGACGTCTCGACACGCGACGAGGAGGGCCTTGACGACAACGTCGCCGTCGGCGACGACTCCGCCGTCATCAAGCTCGCGAACATGATCATCACGACGGCCATCAAGATGAAGGCGTCGGATATCCACATCGAGCCGATGGAGAAGGAGTTCCGCGTCAGGTACCGCATCGACGGCGCACTGAGGAAGATGGACTCGCCGCCGAAGCGCCTCCAGGGCGCGATCCTTTCGCGCTTTAAGATCATGTCGAAGATGAAGATCTCGGAAAAGCGCATCCCGCAGGACGGGCGCATCCAGATCACGGTAGGCGGGAAGGACCTCGACCTTCGCGTGTCGTCGGTGCCGACGAACCACGGCGAGTCGATCGTCATGCGTATTCTCGACAAGTCCAACCTTTCTCTTGGCCTTCCGCAGCTTGGCTTCCTATCCGACGACCAGACGACGTTCGAGCGCCTCATCAAGCTCCCTGACGGCGTAGTGCTCGTCACGGGCCCGACGGGCTCCGGCAAGACGACTACCCTCTACGCCTGCCTTGGCCAGATCAACACGCCCGACAAGAAGCTCATTACCGTCGAAGACCCTGTCGAATACCAGATGAGCGGCATCAACCAGGTGCAGGTCAACAAGGACGTCGGCCTCGACTTCTCGGCGGCGCTGCGCTCGATCCTGCGTCAGGCGCCGAACATCGTGATGATCGGAGAAATCCGCGACGCCGAGACCGCAGACATAGCGATGGAAGCGGCTCTCACGGGCCACCTCGTCTTCTCGACCCTCCACACCAACGACGCGCCGTCGGCGGTGACGCGACTTCTCGACATCGGCGTCAAGCCGTTCCTCGTCGCGTCCGCGCTGCGCGCGGCGATGGCCCAGCGACTCGTTCGCGCCATCTGCGAGAAGTGCAAGGAGGCCTACACCCCGACCGACCGCGAGATAAAGATGCTCACCGGCCTTGCGCAGGGGGCGATGAACGCGCAGGTCCCCGACAAGATGTTCCATGGGACAGGCTGCGACAGGTGCGGCAAGACCGGCTACAAGGGGCGAAAGGGCATCTTCGAGATATTCAAGGTCGATGACACGATCCAGCGCCTCATCTTCGACCATGCGCCGGCCACTCTTCTCCGCCAGAGGGCGAGGGAGATGGGCATGCGCACCCTCCGCGAGGACGGGATGCTGAAGGTGGCCTCCGGCATGACGAGCCTTGCCGAGGTCCTCAGGGTGACAATGGGCGACGCGGATTAGCAAATTGCAAGGAGAGTAGAAAATGGACATTCACATCGAAGACCTTCTTCAGGCGACAATCGACGAGGGCGCGTCGGACCTCCACATCCGCGCCCACATGCCGCCGAAGCTGCGCGTGCACGGCGAACTTCTGCCGATAGCGGAAGAGGAGCTTACGGAGGAGGATTCCTACAACCTCTGCAAGGAGATGGTCGCCAACTCCAGCGACCCGGACAAGATGGACGAGGTCGAGAAGAACGGCGGCGCCGACTTCGCGCTCGCGCATCCCGACGGGACCCGCTTCCGTGTCTCGATCTTCAAGGAGAGGAAGCGCTACGGCGCCGTCCTCCGCCAGATTCCCAACACCCTGCTCACGATGGAGCAGCTGGGGCTGCCGCCGGTCGTCAAGGAGCTCCTCTTCAGGCCGCGCGGGCTCATACTCGTGACCGGTCCTACGGGGTCCGGTAAGTCTACGACGCTCGCCTCGATGATAAACGTCATCAACCAGGAGCGAAACGTCCACATCATCACGATCGAGGACCCGATAGAGTTCTACCACAACTCGCAGAACTCCCTCGTCACGCAGCGCGAGGTAGGCGACGACGTGCCGAGCTTCGCCGAGGCGATCCGCCGCGCGCTCCGCCAGGACCCGGACGTCATACTCGTCGGCGAAATGCGCGACCTCGAGACGATTGCCGCGGCGATCACCGCCGCAGAAACCGGCCACCTCGTCTTCGGCACCCTGCACACGACGGGCGCGGCGGAGACCATCGACCGAATTGTCGACGCCTTCCCGATGAACCAGCAGGCGCAGATCCGCACGCAGCTCGCGGCCGGCCTCCAGGCGGTCATCTCGCAGATACTCCTTCCGAAGCTCGGCCCCGACGGCCAGGTGCACGGCCGCGTCGCAGCGTTCGAGATCATGACGACTACGGACGCCATCCGCTCGCGCATCCGCGACAACAAGACGAACATGATCAAGTCCGACCTGCAGACCGGCGCGAAGTTCGGCATGCAGACCCTGGACTCGCACCTCACGAACCTCTTCAAGCAGGGCCTCATCGCGTACGAGGAGCTCATCACCAAGTCGCAGGACCCGGATTCCGTCGTTGCGAAGCTCAAGGAAGAAGGCTACGGGTCGTAAGGGCCGTCATCGCCGCTCGTTGCCTGTCCGGCTATGCGGATATTGATTACAGGAACTACGGGGGGAATCGGTGGTGCTGTAAAGGCTGCCGCGCTCTCGCGCGGACACGAGGTCGTGGAGGTCAACAGGCCCGATTTCGACGCTCCCGTCGCGGCGGACGGGATTGACGCGCTTGTCTTCTGCACGGGGACTTGCCCTGTAAAGCGTGTTGCGCTGACGTCCGACGAGCTTTTCGTGGAGACGTTCCGCGTCAACTGCCTCTTGTTCATGCGCCTCATGCGGCAGATTGTCGCGGAAAAGCTGTATTCGCCGTCCGGGATGAAGGTTGTCGCGGTGTCGTCTGTGAGCGCGGTCGAGGGCTGGCCGGGGGGCGCTGCGTATTGCGCGTCGAAGGGGGCACTCTCGGCCCTATGCCGCGCAATGCACGCGGAGCTTGCGCAAAAGGGGATTTCGGTCGCGGCAGTGGAGCCGCGCTACGTGAAGACCGCGATGTTCGACAGGTGCGCGGGGCGCATGGGTGTGGATCCCGCGCTTGCGCGCGCTCCAGGCGACCTTGCGGCGGAGATACTCGATTTAATAGGAGGATAAAGAAATGGAAATCGTGATTGAGAAGAACGCCTACGGAGGGAAGGGCGAACTGAAGCTTGAGAAGATTCTCTCAAGCGCGGAGATGAAGGACAAGTGCTCGCTGTTCGCGCGCGTGACGATCCGCCCCGGCGACTCGCTCGGCTACCATGAGCACCATGGCAACGGGGAGTGCTATTTCGTGCTTTCCGGCGAGGGCGTCTACGACGACAACGGCGTCAAGAGGGTGGTCAAGGCGGGCGAGACGACGTGGACTCCCGACGGCCAGGGGCATGGCTTCGACAACACGTCCGGCACCGAGGATCTCGTCTTCATGGCGTTGATCATCAACTCCTGAAATGGCGCTTCAAGACTCTCTCCTGTCGCTGGTGCGTGAAACCACGTCGTCGCTGCCGGAGGACGTGGTCGCGGCGCTAAGGTCTTCCCTTCGCAGGGAGCCGAAGGGATCGTCTGCCGGCGTCGTGCTCAAGACGATTCTCGACAACTGCGCCCTTGCGAAGAAGACCGTTTCGCCGCTTTGCCAGGATACTGGGACTCTCACCTTCTTCGTGGACAGGCGTCTTCGCGGCAAAGTCACCCCCGCGGCCGTTTCCAAGGCCGTCGCGAAGGCGACCGAGCTTGGCTATCTTCGCAAGAACACGATTGACGCCGTGACTGGCAGGTCGTTCGACGACAACTGCGCCGAAGGAGCGCCAGTCGTAAAATACGTGGACGCAGGAGATTTCTCGCCTTTCCCCGCGAACTCCGTGACTCTCGTCATGAAAGGCGGCGGCTCCGAGAACATGTCGCGGCAGTATTCCCTGCCGAATGCCGCCATTGGCGCAGGACGGGACCTTGAGGGCGTGAGGAAATGCGTTCTCGACGCAGTCGTAGGCATTCAGGGCCAGGGGTGCGCCCCCGGGATTCTCGGCGTATGCATAGGCGGCGACAGGGCGACTGGATACGAGGTTGCGAAGGAGCAGCTCTTAAGGCCGCTTGACGAGAAGGCGTCTGGAGACCCTGCCTTGCGTCGCCTTGAGAAGCGGATCTTGAAAGAGGCCAATTCCCTCGGAATAGGACCTATGGGTCTTGGCGGAAAGACGACGCTCCTTGGCGTGAAGATCGCAGCGCGGACTCGTGTTCCCGCGTCGTTCTTCGTGACCGTTGCGTACATGTGCTGGGCTTGCAGGCGGCGGAGCATAACTTTATGACGAAGTTTCTTTCATATCCTTTCGACGAGAAGGCCGTAAGGTCGCTTTCTGCTGGCGACGAGGTTTCCATATCGGGTCCCATCTACACAGGCCGCGACCGCCTTCACAAGCATTTCGCGGACGGAGGGCGTCTGCCTGTCGATTTCAGGGACGGTGCGCTCTACCATTGCGGGCCTGTCGTGGTGAAGACAAAGGACGGCGGGTATTCCGTCCGTGCGGCAGGCCCTACGACATCGTCCCGCGAGAATCCGTATGAGCCTGAGTTCATCGCGAAAAGCGGCGTTCGCCTCGTCATCGGCAAGGGCGGAATGGATGGCGCCACTCTCGCGGCCATGAAAAAGCACGGATGCGTTTACATACAGGCGATAGGCGGCGCGGGGGCGCTCTATGCGGCGTCGGTCAAGCGAGTGGCCGGGGTGGAGATGCTAAAGGAGTTTGGTGCAGCAGAAGCTGTATGGTGTTTTGACGTAGAGAATTTCAAAGGAGTAGTGGCAATGGATACACATGGTAATTCGCTCTTTCGCAAGGTTGAGTCTCATTCGCGCGGCGTTCTCGCCAAGATTGCGATGTCGGCGTGCATTGCGCTTGCGTTTGTCGCAGCCGCCGTGGCGGCGACGCCGAAGCTTGGCGAGACTGAGGAGGTGAAGGACGTATTCTACCTTGAAGGCGACGATGCGGCGTCGGCAGGCGAGTATCGGCGCGAGATGTGCAAGATGGACATGCGCTATCCCAAGGGGCTTGAAGGCTTCCCGACCCTCGTCTGGTTCCATGGCGGCGGGCTTACGCGCGGCAAAAGGGGCTTTCCGGCGATAGACACCCGGCGCATCGCCGTGATCACTGCGAGCTACCGACTGCTTGGCAATGACGGCATAACAAAGTCCGCAGAGCCTATATCAGACGCGGCGGCCGCCGTTGCCTGGGCGTTTCGCCACATCGCAGAGTATGGCGGCGACCCCAAGAAGATATTCGTGAGCGGAATGTCGGCAGGCGGCTACCTTACGATGATGGTGGGGATGGACCCTCAGTGGCTTGCGAAATACGGGATAAAGACGACCGACCTTGCGGGCATTGCGCCAGATTCCGGGCAGGCGACGACACATTTCTCCGTTAAGAATTTCCGCGACGACCCGCGCAAAGGGCCGCTTCCGGTGATAGACGAATGGTCCCCGATGTGGCATTGCTCCACGAACGTGCCGCCGATTGCATGCATAACGGGAGAGCCAGGCTACGAATGGCCGGGGCGCGCGGAGGAAAACGAGCTTCTCATCGGCACGCTCAAGGCCCTTGGCCATAAAAAGGCGTGGTATGTGCGCCTTCCATATGCGACTCACGGCTGGGCTTCTTCCTGCGGGGCTCCCTACGTAGAGCTTTTCGTCCTTGGGAAGTTCCCTGGGTTCAAAGGGGAGGCGTCAAGGAAGGTTCGATGACCTCGAAGATATTGGTCGTCGAGGACGACGCGACAATACGCGCACTCCTTGAAATGGCTCTTCTGGGAGCGGGATACGGCAACGTCTCGAGCGTCGCGCGCGGCGACGAGGGGCTTGCGGCCGCGCGGAGAGAGAAGCCGGACCTCGTCCTCCTTGACGTGATGCTTCCTGGGCTTGACGGATTTTCCGTCGCACGGAGGATGCGAGAGGAGCCCGACCTTGCAGCCGTCAGGATAATAATGGTGACGGCGCGAACGGAGCCAGAGGACATCGTGCGCGGGCTGGAGGCCGGGGCCGACGACTACATAACGAAGCCTTTTGACAGACTAGTCCTCCTCGCCCGCGTCAAGGCTGTCCTTAGAAGGGGGCTTCCCGTTGTGGAGGGCGTGGATTTCGACGGGCTTGCCATCGACGAGCCCAATCGCATGGCGAAGCTCAACGGCAAGGCCCTTGATCTTACGGCGGGAGAGTTCTCGCTGCTGGTGCGCCTTGTCGCCCACAGGGGGCGGATATACGCCCGTCCAGCCGACGAGCGCACGGTGGATGTGCAGATAGCCAAGCTTCGCCAGAAGCTCGGGAAGTGGGCGGACCACATTGAGACGGTGCGCGGAGTAGGCTACAGGGTGGTGGGATGAAGCGGCTCTCTTCGATGCCTGCATGGAGCGCACCCGCGTTTGCGGGCTTTGCGTTTCTCCTTATCCTCGCCGTGTTCGCCGTGCAGCTCGTTTCGTTTCGCGGCAACGTCGTCGAGTGGGCCGTGCGCGACTTGAGGACGCAGGCGCAGCTTGCGGCGGAGAGTCTCAGGGAGCCGCTGCGCACACAGGACTTCAGGCGGATCGACGCCTTTGCGGAGGACCTTGCCAGGCGGAACTTCATCCTGAGGGTGTATTCGGTGCGCGGAGGGCTTTTCTATGGCGACCGCGCAGGGCGGCGCTCAGGCGACATAAAGGCCTCCGTCATGGACGGCGAGTTCAGGGTCGAGCTCGGCTATCCGTCGGAGATCGTGCTGCAGCCGTTCAGCCGCGCAGCCGTCGGCTTCGCGCTTGCGGCGCTTCTCGGCGTATCTGGCATGCTTCTTCTTTTCTTCGCGTTCTACCGGCAGCGCTCCCGCATAGCGGAGCTTGCGCGTATAGAGCGATTCCGCCGCGACTTCATAGCGGACGTATCGCACGAGATAAAGACGCCGCTCACCGGCATAATCGGCGCGGCCGAGCTTTTGGAGGCGGGTTCGCCCGCAGAGCCGAGGCTGACGGGCATGATCTCGAAGGAGGCCCGCCGGCTGAACTCGCTCGTGCAGCAGATACTTGACCTCTCAAGGCTTGAGAGAGAGGGCGACGTCCTCAACCTTGAGGAGGTTGATCTTGCGGACTTGGCAAGGGAAGTCGCGGCGAGATACTCGGTGGAGTCTGACTGCGGCGATGGAGCGGCTACGGTCCTCTGCGACGCGCAGCTTGTAGGCGAGGCTATCTCCAATCTCGCTGGGAACGCCGTGCGCCATTCCGGCACACGCGACATACGCATATCGCTCAGGAGGGCGGCCGGGCCAGACGGCGCGGTTTCCATTGCGGTCGAGGACCACGGCGTGGGCATCCCGCCTGAGCACGCTGAGCGCATATTCGAGCGCTTCCACCGCGTAGAGCCGTCGCGTTCTGCGGAGTCTGGCGGCGCGGGCCTCGGCCTTGCGATAGCGCGGCGAATCGCGCGTCTCCACGGAGGGGACGTCGTCTATTCGCCTGCGTCGCCGCACGGAAGCGTGTTTACCCTTACAATCAAGTCGGCGAAAGCCGACAAGTCCGCAGCCTCTGGGAAAACGAAAGGAAGAAAATGAAAATCAAGTTGGCAACAGTTGTTTCGGCGGTTGTCACCGTCCTGGCGATGGGATGCTCGTCGCCTTCGGCGGAGACGAAGTATTCCGCGGACGCAAAGGCTCCGCTCAAGGTGCTTATGATAGGCAACAGCTTCTCTTCGAGCGTCCTGCATACGACTCCGAAGATGGCAGAGGCTTGCGGGCTTAAGGTCGACTTCGTGAACTGCAACATCGGCGGGTGCACGTTGAAGGGACACTGGGAGAACGTCGAGAAGTCGTCCGACCCAGAATACCGCCCGTATCTCGCCGTGTTCGGGACGCCGGATTCGGCGACCGCAAAGGCTGCGCGCACCGCCTGCGTAGATGGCAAGACGAACATCCCGCAGCTGCTCGGCGCAGTCAAATGGGATGTCGTGACGATCCAGCAGGGGAGCGTTGCGTCTCCTTTTGCGGAGAAGTACCAGCCCTATGCCGACAACTTGATCGCGACGATCCGCAAACACGCCCCGCAGGCGGAGATACTCATTCAGGAGACGTGGGCATACCTTCCGTATCACGCAAAGCTTGTCGAATGGAACATGACGCAGCGCGAGATGTACGAGAGGCTACACGAGAACTACGGCGCCCTTGCGAAGAAGACGGGCTTTCGCGTCATCCCGACTGGCACTGCCGTCGAGCGCTACCGGTCGAAGCTGCCGCCTTTCAGGAAACTCACCCAGGCGGAGTGGAACGCGATCAAAGAGCCGAATCTGCCCGACATCTGCGGAGATCCTTGCGGCGTGCCGAAGTGGCGCAAGCCCTACAAGTGGGAGAAGGGGTTTGATCCCGACAAGGTGCAGCTCATGATCGACAGCACGCATCTTAACCACGAAGGCGACTATCTCCAGGCGTGCGTCTGGCTCTCGGCCCTCTGCGACATCGACGCTCGCACGATTTCCTACGTTCCCGACGGCGTTCCGGCGGATCGCGCGGCAATGATGCGCGAATCCGCCTACGAGACGGTGAACGGATGCGCGAAATAGGATGAGTTGCAAAAGTCGCGTTGACTACAACCCCGGGCAGACCTACTGCGGCATGGCGGTGGTCAATCCGTTTGTGCAGGGCGAATGAAACGCCCTGTATTTTTCACAGGCGCAATTTGGTATAATACGGCCATGGCAAACAAAGGCTTTTTCACCATGGCGCTGTCGCTCGTCGCATGGCTCTCCGCCATCGCGGCGGATTGTCCGCACGGCCTTAGGTTCGACGCGCCAGCCGCCGACAGCGACGTCGGCTGGGAGCAGGAGTCTCTTCCTCTCGGCAACGGCTGGTTCGGAGCTTGCGTCTTCGGGTTGCCTTACCGCGAGCGCGTGCAGATAACGGACAACACGCTGCTCATAGACGGCAAGGCGAACGGCGTCGGGGACTGGACCTCTGGCACGGGGCTCACGAGCGCAATCGATCTCAGGTTCGACTTCGGGCACGATAACGCCGTGAACTACGAGCGCGGCCTTGACTTCGATACGGCGCGGGCCTGGGTGCGGTATGCCGCGGGCGGCGTTTCATACACGCGCGAATTCTTCACGAGCTATCCGGCGCGTGCGCTCGTGGCGCGCTTCACGTCCAGCCGCCCAGGCGCGCTTGCGTTCCGCGTGCGCTGCGAAGAGCCTCGTCCTCGTGCACGCACCGAGAACGACGCAGACCTCAAGAAGGGCCGCACCTGGAGCGTCAGGACTGCGGGCGGCGACACGATAGACGTCGATCAGCACTTCGACTATTACGCAATCGACTATGCAACGCGGCTTTCGGTAGAGACTGACGGGCGCGTCGCGGCGGAAGGCGGAGCGCTGTCGGTTGAAGGCGCAAGCTGGGCGAACGTCTATTTCACCGGGCAGTCGAACTACCGCATCGACCCGAAGGTCTTCATCGAACCGGAGCCGTCGAAGAAGCTTGCGGGCAACCCTCCGCCGCGTCCAGACTGCGAAGCGTTGCACGCCGCCGCGCGGGCGAAGGGATATGCTGCGCTCAAGGACGAGCACGAGAGAGATTTCGCCTCCCTCTACGGGCGCGTTTCGCTTGACCTCGGCGGCTCCGACGCCGACCGGCTCAAGACAACTCCCCAGCTCAAGGCCGCATACCTTAAGGGCGAGCCCTGCCCTTATCTCGAAGAGACTTATTTCCAGTATGGTCGCTATCTGCTTGCAAGCTCCTCGCGCCCCGGCACGATGCCCGCGAACTTGCAGGGCGTCTGGAACGGGCTTTACTATTCGCCTTGGGGGGCCGGCTACTGGCACAACATAAACGTGCAGATGAACTACTGGCCGGCGTTCTCGTGCAATCTCGCCGAGTGCTTCGAGGCGTATGCGGCTTTCAACGCGGCGCTGCGCCCGGCGGCGCGGGCTGTCGCAAACCGCTTCCTCTCGCGCTACGTCCCGGAGAACGTGCCGCCAGAGGGCGTTTCTCCAAACCTCTGGATTGTAGGCGTCGCCGTATATCCCTACTGCATCCAGGGAATGCCAGGGGGTAGTTCAGGGCCGGGGATGGGCGGATTTACCGCGAAGCTTTTTTCCGACTGGTGGGATTTTACGCAAGACTCGCTGGCGCTTGAAAAGCATGTGTGGCCTGCGGTTTCAGGAGTGGGCGACTTTCTCGTCAGGTCGACGCGCGACTACGACGGCAGGAATCTCGCTGTATTTTCGGCATCGCCCGAGATGCTTATAAACGCGGAGCGCTACATCTATCCCGATTGCGCCTACTACCACACGGTCGGCTGCGCGTTCGACCAGCAGCTTATCGACGAGACGTGCCGCGACGCGCTGCGAATCGCGTCTGCGCTCGGGACCAACGATTCAGTCGCCGCATCGCTTCGCGCGGCGGACGGACGCTTCGACCCGATCCAGATCGGCTGGTCTGGGCAGGTCAAGGAATACCGCGAGGAGAACTACTACGGCGAAATCGGCATGTACCGCCACCGCCATGTCTCGCAGCTCATGGCTCTCATGCCAGGGTCAGCAATCAACCGCTCTACTCCGGCGTGGATGGACGCGGCGCGGCGGACGCTTGAGCTGCGCGGCGACTATGCGACTGGATGGGCCCTTGCGCACCGCCTTTGCCTCTGGGCGAGGCTTGGCGACGGCAACCACGCCCATTCCCTCTACCGCAAGCTTGTGGGGAAGAAGACATTTTCAAACCTCTGGGACGTCCATCCTCCGTTTCAGATCGACGGCAATTTCGGAGGCACTGCCGGAGTCGCCGAGATGCTGCTGCAGAGCCATGCGGGGAGCATCGATCTCCTGCCGGCGCTTCCAAAGGCGTGGGCGAAGCGCGGTTCCTTCAGGGGGCTCTGTGCGCGTGGCGGCTATACGGTGGATTGCGAGTGGGCGGACGGAAAGGTTGTCCGCTACGACGTGCGCGGCGGCAAGTCGCGTCCACCCGTCGTGATGCCGCCTGCATCGACTGAAGACGGCGATGCGCCGACCGACTTGAAGTTGGACAGGACGACAATGACGCTGACTTGGAAGGGGGCTCGTGCAGGCGTAGCTTATTCCGTTTTGCGCAACCGCAGGAGCGAGCCCGGCTACGAGACTCTGGCGACGGGGCTTGCTGGCTGCTCGTTCGTAGATGCGACTGCGCGCTTGCCTGACGAGGACTACATCACTTATAAGGTTGTCGCGGAGAACGGTGCCTTTACGTACAAGACTTTTTCCCGCGCGACCGAGCTCTACAAGCAACGCTATCTCAACATGATTCGCACGCGCGGCGGCGTGGAGGCTGGCGCACCGTGGATACCGACTACTAAAGCACCTGAGATTCGCATTGAAGATCTGGATTGACGTGCGGATATCCCGAGCCGCCGCCGGGCTGCGCGAAACCAAGCGTTCCGCAGCCCGGTCCGACGGGGAATGCGTTTGCGATCGCCGAGCGAACGTAGCGCTTGGCGTTCCAGACGGATTCCCTGACGTCGCGCCCGAGCGCAAGCTCCGCCGCAATCGCGGCGGCGAGCGAGCACCCGGTTCCGTGGGTCGATACGGGGTTTTCCACCCATGGCAATGAAAACTCCTCGCATCCGTTTTTGTCGCAAAGGACGTCAACGGCCTCTTTGCCTTCTCCATGGCCGCCTTTTACGAGGACTGCGCAGCCAAATGTCTCGTAGAGCCGTTTCGAGAGGCCTTTGGCGTAGGTGGCGTCCTTCTTGGAGCCGTCGCACGCTTTCGTTCCGCAGAGCGTTTCCGCCTCCGGAATGTTCGGGGTGATGAGCGTGGCAATGGGCAAGAGGCTTTTGGCGAGCGCCGCGACGGCCGCATTTGACGAAAGCTCCGCGCCGCTCGTAGCGACCATTACAGGATCGACCACCTTGGATATCTCCTTCCGGCGTGAAAGCCTGTCGGCGACCGTCTCCACAACCGCCGCGTCTGGCAGCATGCCAGTCTTTGCTGCGCGGATGTCATAGACTCCGAGCACCGCGTCAAGTTGCGCGGCGACGAAGTCCGGCGGAACGGCGTGGATCGCGGAGACGCCGAACGGGTTCTGCGCCGTGAGCGCGGCAACCACTGTGCAGCCGTGGAGCCCATGGCAATGGAAGGTGCGCAGGTCCGCCTGCAGTCCGGCGTTTCCGCCGCAGTCGCTGCCTGCTATCGTAAGGCAACAAGGGCGGGCTTTCTTCTCGTTTGCGTTCATCTGTCTCTTCCCTAAATTCATTTTGCGTCATTATACCAAAAATGTCGCCGAAAAACACGAATCGCCTACGGCCAACGCATCAAAAATTCCTTCTCCCCGCTGACGCGAGGTAGAACGAATTTTTGATGCGTTGGAAGTGTTCCAGCAGCCAGC